>JAJNDL010000162.1 GCA_021156385.1 Moraxellaceae bacterium
AATTGCCGTGGTTGGAAGTGGCATTGCCGGGCTGGGTGCCGCCTGGCTGCTCTCGCCCCTGCACGAGGTCGTGCTGTTCGAGGCCGACGACAGGGCCGGCGGTCATGCCAATACTGTGGACATCACGCTGGACGGTATCACCCATCCCGTAGACACCGGCTTCCTCGTCCACAACGACCGCACCTACCCCAACCTGATCCGGCTTTTCGAACATCTCGGTGTGACCACCCCGGCCAGCGAGATGAGCTTTGCCGTCAGCCTGCCGCAGGACAACCTGGAATGGGCCGGATCCAGCCTGGGCACCCTCTTCGCCCAGCGCCGCAACCTCTGGCGACCGGCTTTCTGGCGCATGCTGGCCGACATCCTGCGCTTCAACCGCGGAGCCAACAGCCTGCTCGATGAGGCGCGCGTCAGCAACGCCACACTTGGCAGCCTGCTCGACGCCGGCGACTACAGCAGCGAATTCCGCCAGTGGTATCTCTACCCCATGGGCGCAGCCATCTGGTCCACACCGCTCGCCGGCATGGAGAAATTCCCGGCCGAGACTTTCCTGCAGTTCTGCCTCAACCACGGCCTCCTGCAGGTCTTCGGCAGGCCGCAATGGAAATCCGTGCAGGACGGCTCGCGCGAATACGTGCGTGCCATGCTGAAAGATATCCGCGAGGTGCGCCTGGGCTGCCCGGTCCACGCCGTGACACGGCAGGCTGGCGGCGTCCTCGTCGACAGCGCGGCCGGCAGCGAGAACTTTGATGCCGTCGTCCTCGCCTGCCACAGCGACCAGGCGCTGCATCTGCTCCGGGATGCCAACGACGCCGAGCGCGACGTGCTGGGCGCCATCCGCTACCAGCCCAACACCGCCTGGCTGCATACCGACGCCGGGCTGATGCCCCAACGCCGCGGCACCTGGTCGGCCTGGAACTACTACAGCCACGGCGCAGGCGGCGGCACCCTGCAGCCGGTCGCCGTCACCTACTGGCTCAACCGCCTGCAGCCGCTGCCCTTCCGCAGCAATGTCTTCGTCACGCTCAACCCGCCCGTACCACCGGCGGCACATGCGGTGTTACGCCGCTTCGCCTACGCGCATCCGCAACTCGACCAGGCGGCCTATCTCGCGCAGCAGAAGCTGGCATCGATACAGGGGCGCAACCACGCCTGGTTCTGCGGCGCCTGGGCGGGATACGGCTTCCACGAGGATGGCCTCAAATCCGGCATGGCAGTGGCCCGCCTGCTCGGCGCCAGCATCCCCTGGAAAGTGCACCATGGATAAGCCCTGGCTGTTCACCGGCAAGCTCGTGCACACGCGCTTCTTTCCGCACCATCACAGCTTCAGCTATCCGGCGCTCTTCCTTTGCTTTCCGCTCGCGCGAAAAGCGGAACTCGCGAGCCGGCTGTTCAGCCTCGACCGCTTCAACCTGTTCAGTTTCCACGAGGCCGACCACGGCGACGGCCGCGACGGGGAAGCCTGGGCGCGCCGCCTTCTGCATGATCACGGCATCGCCGCCAGCGGCGAGATCTGGCTGCAGACGCTGCCGCGCGTGCTGGGCTTCGTCTTCAACCCGGTCAGCTTCTGGTTCTGCCACGACGGCGAGGCCCGCCTGCGCGCCGTGATCTGCGAGGTCAACAACACTTTCGGCGAGCGCCACTGCTATCTGCTGGAGAACGGCGGCGAGCCCATCACGACCGATTCGCCACTCTCCTGCCGCAAGGTCTTCCACGTGTCGCCTTTCTTCGACCGGAGCGGCGAATACCGCTTCCGCTTCCTGCACCAGGGGGAGCGGCGCGTTGCCTGCATCGATTACTGGAGTGACGACGGACGCCCGCAGCTGAAGACCGCCATCGGCGGCGACGCGCGCGCGCTGACCGACACTGCCCTGCTCCGACTCTTCCTCTCTTTCGGCTGGTCCACCCTGCTCGTGGTGCTGCGCATCCACTGGCAGGCGCTGCTGCTCTGGATGAAGGGAATGCCATTTCACAAAAAACCGCTGCCGCCCAGGGAGGAAATTTCACGATGAGCACCTGCACCACTACCGCCGGCGAACTGCGCAAGCTTCCACTGCTGGCACGCAGCTTCCTGGAACTTCTGGACGGCGTCCGTGTCGGCAAGCTGGAGCTGGTCACGCCGGACGGCGCCCTGCTGCACTTCGGCGGCAAGGCAACGGGGCCGGAGGCGCGCCTGGAAATCCGCGACTGGTCCGCCTGCGGCGCCATCCTGAAGAGCGGCGACATCGGCGTCGCGGAAAGCTACCGCGACCGCAAGCTCGACACGCCCGACCTGCTGGCCGTACTCATGCTGGCACTGGCCAACCAGGACATTCTCGAGCAGACCCTGCACGGCAGCTTCTGGGGCACGCTGCTCTACCGCCTGCGTCACCTGCTCAACCGCAACACGCGCCGCGGCAGCCGCAAGAACATCCACGCCCACTACGATATCGGCAACGATTTCTACCGGCTCTGGCTGGACTCCACGATGACCTACTCGTCGGCACTGTTCACGCAGGAAGGACAGTCGCTGGAGCAGGCACAGTTCGCAAAGTACGACCGCCTGCTCGACCTCCTCGAAGTCGGGCGCGGCGACCACATCCTGGAAATCGGTTGCGGCTGGGGCGGCTTCGCGGAGCGTGCGGCGGCACGCGGCTGTCACGTCACCGGCATCTCGCTGTCGCGCGAGCAGCTCGCCCATGCGCACGCACGCACGCGCGGAACGCTGGCCGAAGGCCGCACGCAGTTCCGCTTTCTCGATTATCGCGACCTCGCCGGCCGCTACGACGCCATCGTTTCCATCGAGATGCTGGAGGCCGTCGGTGCGGACTACTGGCCCACCTACTTCAATACGCTGCGCCGCTGCCTGAAGCCCGGCGGGAAGGCGGCACTGCAGACCATCACCATTGCCGACGAGCGCTTCGATGCTTACCGCACCGGCACGGACTTCATCCAGCAGTACATCTTTCCCGGCGGCATGTTGCCCGCACCCGGCATCCTGAAGCAGCAGGTGGGCCATGCGCAGCTCGAGCTGCTCGATTACCACAGCTTCGGCGCCGACTATGCGCGCACACTGCGCCTCTGGCGCGAGAACTTCGAAAACCGCATCGACGAAGTCCGTGCCCAGGGCTTCGATGAAGAGTTCACCCGGCTCTGGCGTTTCTACCTGTGCTACTGCGAAGCCGGCTTCCTGACACGGCGGACCGACGTCTGCCAGATCCTGATGTGCTGAGGAGGATTCCGCCATGCGTCTGCTACTGACAATGCTGATGCTGCTGCTCGCGGGTTGCAGTGCCCGTATCGACGACTACCGCGGAAGGCAGCCCACCCTGGACCTGCGCCAGTTCCTCGATGGCAGGCTCACTGCCTGGGGACAGTTCCAGGACCGTTCCGGCAAGGTGGTCAAGCGCTTCACCGTTGCCATGAATGGCAGCTGGCAGGGCAACGAAGGTCGGCTCGACGAAGCTTTCGTCTATGACGACGGCAGCCGGCAGACACGCACCTGGCACATCACCGCCCTGCCCGACGGGCGCTACGTGGGTCGCGCGGCCGATGTCGTGGGCGAGGCGCAGGGCGAGTCAGCCGGACCCGCTCTGCGCTGGCGCTACACGCTGGCCCTGCCGGTCGAGGGCAAGGTCTACCACGTGCAGATGGACGACTGGATGTACCTGCACGACCGCCACACCATGATCAACCGCACGGTGATGTCGAAGTTCGGTGTGCGGCTCGGTGAAATCACGCTGTTCTTCCGCAAGGAAGGAGCGCAGCCATGAGCCTGAATCCGGTTATCCGCGACTGGCGGGATCGCCGCGTCTGGATCGCGGGCGCAAGCTCCGGCATAGGTCATGCCCTGGCCCGCCTGCTGCTCGAACGTGGCGCCCGGGTGGCGGCGAGCGCGCGCAGCGAAGAAAGGCTGCGTGCACTCGCAGAAGAATATCCGGGACGCGTCGTCGTCCTGCCATTCGATGTGAAGGACCTGCAGGCCTGGAAACGGTCCCATGCAACGCTGCTCGGCGAGTGGTCCGCCATCGACCAGCTCGTCGTCTGCGCCGCGGGCTACCGGCCCGTGCGCGCCTGGGAGCTGCAGCCGGAGCAGATTCGCGACATGGTGGCCACCAACGTGCAGGGCGCCATGACCGGCGTCGCCACGGTGCTGCCCGGCATGCTGGCGCGCGGCAGCGGCGCCATCAGCCTCCTCGCCAGCGTGGCCGGCTATACCGGACTGCCGAAAGCACTGGTGTACGGGCCGACCAAGGCCGCCCTCATCAATTTCAGCGAAGCGCTCTACCTCGACGTGCATGGCCGCGGCATCGCCGTGCACCTGGTCAATCCCGGCTTCGTCGACACGCCGCTCACGCAGCAGAACGACTTCCGCATGCCGGCCCTGATCTCGACAGACGAAGCCGCTGCCGAGATCGTCCGCGGCATGGAGCGGGGACAGTTCGAGATCCATTTCCCGCGCCGCTTCACGCGCTGGCTGCGCCTGCTGCGGCGCCTGCCCTACCCGCTGCGCTTCGCCGCGCTGGCGAAAATCGCGGAGCAGCCATGAGCACGCAC
>JAJNDL010000163.1 GCA_021156385.1 Moraxellaceae bacterium
CTGCTCAACGTCTTCGCGCACGAGCTGCAGGCCCAGAACAAGTTCAATCCGTCCGAGAACGACATCTTTGCCGCCGTCTCCGCCGTGCACAAGCGCTGCCGCGGCGCCTATGCCGTGGTGGCCATGATCACCGGCTACGGCATCGTCGGCTTCCGCGACCCGAACGGCATCCGCCCCATCATCTTCGGCGAGCGCGATACCGACGCCGGCAAGGAATACATCGTCGCCTCCGAATCGGTGGCGATCACTTCGCTGGGCTTCCGCGTCGTGCGCGACCTGGCGCCCGGCGAAGCCGTGTTCATCAACTCCGAAGGCCAGCTCTTCACCCGCCAGTGCGCGGAGAAGACCGGCTTCTCGCCCTGCATCTTCGAGTACGTCTACTTCGCGCGTCCCGATTCCATCATCGACAACATCTCGGTGTACAAGGCGCGCCTGCGCATGGGCGAACGCCTGGCGGCAAAGATCAGGCGTGACTGGGGCAATCACGACATCGACGTGGTGATCCCGATTCCCGACACCAGCCGCACCTCGGCGCTGGAGCTGGCCAACCAGCTCAACGTGAAGTACCGCGAAGGCTTCATGAAGAACCGCTACATCGGGCGCACGTTCATCATGCCGGGGCAGCACCAGCGCAAGAAGTCGGTGCGCCAGAAGCTCAACCCCATCGAGCTGGAGTTCGCCGGCAAGAACGTGCTGCTGGTCGACGACTCCATCGTGCGCGGTACCACCTGCAAGGAAATCATCCAGATGGCCCGCGATGCCGGTGCCAACAAGGTGTATTTCGCCTCGGCCGCTCCGGCGGTGAAGTTCCCCAATGTCTACGGCATCGACATGCCGGCGCGCAGCGAACTCATCGCGGCGGGGCACAGTGAAGAGGAAGTCTGCGCCATGATCGGCGCCGACGGCCTCATCTACCAGGACCTCGACGACCTCATCGCGGCCGCCCGCGAAGGCAACCCGCACATCGAGCGTTTCGACTGTTCCGTGTTCAACGGCGACTACGTCACCGGCGACATCGACGAGGCCTACCTCGACAAGCTCCAGACGGCGCGCAACGACGCCGCCAAGAAGAGAAAGAACGGCGAGGACTCGCCCGAGTCCACCATCGTCGATCTTTCCAACGGCGCCTGACGGCGCCGTTGCTCTTCCAGGCGGCCGGTGCCTGCCGCTCCTTGCCTCTCACGACTGCCGCATCCCGGCGCACTGCGCAGGAGCCGGCCATGCGCGTGCGTGCCTTCCGGCACGGCACCGGGCTGATGCATACTGGCAGCCTGAATTTTTCCACCGGGAGCCAGTGATGGGCCACGAACACGACAGCGAACTTTCCGGCCTGGGCTTCGACAGTCTGGCCGTCCGTGCCGGCCACACGCGCACGGGCGAAGGGGAGCACAGCGAGCCCATGTTCCTGACCTCGTCCTTCGTGTTCGGCAGCGCGGCGGAGGCCGCTGCGCGCTTCGGCGGCAGCGAGCCCGGCAACATCTACTCGCGCTTCACCAATCCCACCGTGCGCACTTTCGAGGAGCGTCTCGCGGCGCTGGAGGGCGGTGAGCGCTGCGTGGCCACGAGCTCGGGCATGGCGGCCATCCTCGCCACCTGCCTGGGCCTGCTGCAGGCCGGCGACCACGTGGTGTCGTCGCGCAGCATCTTCGGCACCACCAATGTGCTCTTCGACAAGTACCTGAAGAAGTTCGGCGTGACCACGACCTTCGTGCCGCTGACCGACGTGGCGGCGTGGGAAAAGGCGGTCACGCCGCAGACGAAGCTCTTCTTCCTGGAGACGCCGAGCAATCCCCTCTGCGAAGTCGCGGACATCGCGGCGCTGGCCGGGGTCGCCCGCCGTCACGGCATCCTGCTCGCCGTCGACAACTGCTTCTGCACGCCGGCGCTGCAGCGCCCGCTCGAACTCGGTGCCGACATCGTCATCCACTCCGCCACCAAGTACATCGACGGCCAGGGCCGCGTGCTGGGCGGTGCCGTCGTTGGCCGCCAGAAGGAAATGGATGAGGTGTTCGGCGTGGTGCGCACCGGCGGCCCGACCATGAGCGCCTTCAATGCCTGGGTCTTCCTGAAGGGCCTGGAGACGCTGCGCCTGCGCATGGAGGCCCACTCCGCGAGCGCACTGCAGCTCGCCCGGTGGCTGGCTGCGCAGCCGCAGGTGGCGTGCGTGCATTACGCCGGCCTGGAGACGCATCCGCAGCACGCGCTGGCTGCCCGCCAGCAGCGTGCCTTCGGCGGCGTGCTTGCCTTCGAGCTGAAGGGAGGGCGGGATGAGGCCTGGCGTTTCATCGACGCCACGCGGATGCTCTCCATCACCGCCAACCTCGGCGATGCCAAGACCACCATCACGCATCCGGCGTCGACCACGCACGGCCGCCTGAGTCCCGAGGCCAAGGCCGCGGCCGGCATCACCGAAGGGCTCGTCCGCATCGCGGTGGGGCTCGAGGACATCGCCGACATCCAGGCGGATTGCCAGCGCGGTTTCGCCGCGCTCTGACGGCGACGGGACCCCGGCAATTTCCGTTGATCAGGTGTCCTTCAATCAGTCGAGGGTGCTATGTTCCGGGTCATGACGGTGCCGCCGTCACGATCCGGACCATAACAACATAATCATGACTGCTGCCCTGAATCCCGTGCTTGCCGCGCTGGGGAACGTCATCCTCGGCAAACCCGAACAGATCAAACTCGCGCTGGCCTGCCTGCTGGCCCGCGGCCATCTCCTCATCGAAGACCTGCCCGGCATGGGCAAGACCACGCTGGCCGAGGCGCTGGCCCGCGTGCTGGGTCTCAGCTACCAGCGCATCCAGTTCACCAGCGACATGCTGCCGGCCGACATCATCGGCGTGTCCGTGTTCAATCCGCAGACGCAGCAGTTCGACTTCCGCCAGGGGCCGGTGTTCACGCAGGTGCTGCTCGCCGACGAGATCAACCGCACCACGCCGAAGACGCAGAGCGCGCTGCTCGAGGCCATGGAGGAACACCAGGTCACGGCCGACGGCGTCACGCGCAAGCTGCCGCAGCCTTTCTTTGTGATCGCGACGCAGAATCCTTCCACGCAGATGGGCACCTTCCCGCTGCCGGAGTCGCAGCTCGACCGCTTCCTGATGCGCATCCAGCTCGGCTATCCCGACGCCCGTGCCGAGCGTGCGCTGCTCAAGGGCGGCGACCGCCGCGTGCTGCTCGCCTCGTTGAAGCCGCTGGCCAGTACGCAGGACCTGCAGGCCTGGCAGCAGGCGCTGGCAAAAGTGCATGTCAGCGATGCCGTGCTCGACTACGTGCAGCGTCTTGTCACCCATACGCGCACCGCCCAGGGTTTCCAGCACGGTCTTTCGCCGCGCGGCGCGCTGGCGTTGCTGCGTGCGGCGCAGGGCTGGGCCTTCGTGGCCGGCCGCGACCACCTCCTGCCCGAAGACGTACAGGCCGTGCTGCCGTCCGTGGCCGAGCATCGCCTGCGCGGCGGCCTCGAGGACCACGGCCGCACGCACAGCCTGACGACGCAGTTGCTGAAAGCCGTGGACGTGATCGGCTGAACCAGGGTGCCTGCAGTCGGGATGCATCCCGGCCTGCAGGACTCCAAACGGATCTGTGCAGGCAATCATGGCGTTTTCCAAACTGCAGCAGTTCTACCGCACGCGCTGGCAGCGCTGGCTGAACCGGCGCATCCCGCGCGAGACGCAGGTCACGCTCAACCAGCGCCGCATCTTCATCTTCCTGACCCGGCAGGGCCTGCTGGCCGGCCTGGTCGTCACCGCGCTCTTCATCGGCGGCATCAACTACGCCAACAACCTGCTGCTGGCCATCAGCTTCTTCCTCGCCAGCCTGTTCGTGATCGCCATCCACCACACCTACGCCAATCTCTCCGGCCTGCGCATCACCGCGCTCTCCGCGAGCCCGGCCTTCGCCGGCGAGGAGGCGCGCTTCCTGCTGCGCTTCGACGACGCACGCGAACGCGAGCATGAAAGCCTGCTGCTGGAGTGGGCCGATGTCACGGCGAAGGTCGAGTGGGTGAACGGCGTGACGGAGGTGGCCGTGCCGCTGACGACTGCGAAGCGCGGCTGGTTCCGGCCACCGCGGCTCAAGCTCTCCAGCACCTATCCGCTCGGCCTGCTGCGCGCCTGGACTTGGCTGGACCTGGACATGGCGGCCGTCGTCTATCCGCATCCGGAGCCCAGCGAGGTCATGCCCACCGGCGCCGGCGCGGACGGCGAGGGCGAGCGGCAGCGCAAGCGTGGCCACGAGGACTTCGACGGCCTCAAGGATTTCACGCCGGGCGACCCGCTTGCGCACATTTCCTGGAAGCACCTCGCACGCGGCCGCGGCCTGCTCACCAAGACCTATGCCAGCGAGGAAATCGGCAGCGACATGCTGGACTGGGATGCCCTGCAGGGTCTCGGCATCGAGACGCGCCTGTCACGCCTAGCCTGGTGGGTGGTGATGCTGGCGCAGCAGAACCACGCCTACGGCCTGCGCCTGCCCGGCACCGAGATTCCGGCCGGCCTCGGCATCGAGCAGCGCGATGCCTGCCTGCGTGCGCTGGCG
>JAJNDL010000164.1 GCA_021156385.1 Moraxellaceae bacterium
AAGAACGTCGCCTACGGCTTCTCCAGCGGCAGCATGCTGCCGCCGGTGGTGGACGCCGTGTTCGACCAGGCGCTGACCAACGCCATCGCGCGCGGCGTGCCGCCCGCGGAAGCGCTGGCAATCGCACGCGCCGCCGCCGCGAAGAGTTCGTCGGTGCCGCCCTCCGCGAATACCGCGCTCGCTTCCGGCGCCAGCAACGAAGTGCTGGTCTATCTCGTCGGCTCCAGCCGCACCTTCCGCAATGCGCTCGGCAATGCGCTGGCGCGCGGCGTGCCGGTGACGAAGGCCATCGAACTCGCCAAGCGCGCCGAACTCGCCAACGCCTTCCGCTTCCGCATCCCCGCGGAGATCGCGCGCCAGCTCCCGCAGCGCGGCACCGTGCTCGTCACCAGCGGCAACGGCAAGCCGCTGCCGGCCTGGCTCGGCTTCTCGCTGCGCCTGCGCGAGTTCGTCGCAGTGGAAGTGCCGGAGGGCGGCTTGCCCGTGCCGGTCGTCATCCGCCATGGCGCGCAACGTTTCACCTTCACCGTTTCCGAAGGCCCGGCGCAGCAGAAGCCGCTGCCGGCCACCGCGCGACGCACCACCTTCAACCAGCTCAAAAAGTAAAAGGTATCCGCAACCATGGCTGTTCCCAGACTGACTGAATTCCTCCAGGGACCGAAGAAGTGGAAGATCTTCGGCATCATCCTGCTGCTGATCGCGGTCGTCGGCACCGTGCTGTCGATGCTGACGCGCGTGACCTTCCTCGCCGACGACGCCTCGACGCGCCCGCGCCTCGCCGTGGTCGCGCCGCAGGGCAGCGCGGAAGGCCGCGCGCTCAAGCAGGGCGCGCAGCTCTTCGTCGAGCAGCTCAACGCCGACGGCGGCTACAAGGGCCGCCCGGTCGAGCTGCTGGCCGTCGAGGAATCAGCGGATGCGGCGGCGAAGGTCGCGGCGGACAAGCGTGTGGTCGGGGTGGTCGGTTATCTCGATGCGGCACGGCTGCAGGCCGCCGCGCCGGTCTTCGCGAAGGCGAAGCTGCCGCTGGTCACGCCGCAGCACCTGTCGGCGCCCCTGGCCGGCACGCAGGCGCTCGGCCTCGACCCGGCAGAGGAAGCGCGCTTCATCGCCAACTACGCGCGCAACATCATGCAGCAGCGCCTCATGTACGTGGTGCGCGAGGCCGACCCCGCCTTCGATGCGCAGGTGAATCCCTTCCTCGAGGTCTACAGCCGCTTCGATACGCCGGTGCAGCAGGTCTGGACGCTGCCCGCGAATGCCGACGATGCCGCCATCCAGGCCACGCTGGATGAAGTCACGAAGATCGACGTCGGTTCCGTGTTCCTCGCCACGCGCCCCGAAACCGCCGCGCGCCTCGTCACCGGCATCCGCCAGTCCGGCGTCGCACTGGAAGTCTTCGGCACCGCGCCGCTCGCCACCGCCAGTTTCATGGACACGCTGCGCACCCGCTCCGGCAAGGATGCGGCGCTGCAGGCGCATGGCATCGTCGCCGCGACGCCGGTGCTCTTCGATACCGCCAACGACGAGGCGCAGCGCTTCCAGACCCGCTACCAGCAGGCCTTCAAGGCTTCGCCGGACTGGCTCGCGACCTATGCCTACGATGCCGCGCGCCTGGCGCTGGCCGGCGCCGAGAAAGTCGCGTCCGGCATCACCGGCGAGCTGTCCTTCGTCGACGGTCAGGCGCAGCTGCCCATCCAGATCGGCGTCTACAACGGCGACAACCTGATCTCGGCGCCGACCCAGCTCTCGCCGATCGCCAAGGGCGCCAGCTTCAATTACATCGATGCCCTGCGCCAGGGCCGCGTGCTGTACGTCAACGACCGCTTCATGTTCAAGACCAACGTCGTCTACGTCGGCTTCACCGTGAACGAGATCGCCAACGTCGACCGCAACAAGGAAACCGCGACGCTGGATCTCTCGGTATGGTTCCGCTACCGCGGCAAGTTCGATCCGCAGGACCTGCAGATCGTCAACGCGCTGGGCCCGGTCAAGTTCGACAAGCCGGAGGAAGTAAAGGAATCGGATGACGTGCAGTACCGTCGCTACCGCATCCGCCAGGACTTCCGCCTCAACTTCACCAAGGATGCGCGTGCCTACAACCACCACGTCGCCGGCCTCACCTTCCGCCACCGCCTGCTCAACCGCAGCAACCTGATGTACGTGGTCGACGTGCTGGGCATGCCGACCGGCGACGCGCTGCAGGACGACCTCAAGGACCGCCGCGCTCTCAAGGCCGGCTCGGGCTGGATGGTGGACAACGCCTGGGTCTCGCAGAACCTGGTGCGCGAGCGCGGCGACGGCGCGCCGCAGTACGTCGGTATGACCGGTGAGCAGCCGCTCTTCTCCACCATCACGCTGGGCGTGCTGGTGAAGCCGGAGGCGCTCACCGCGCGCGACCTCATCCCCGGCGAGTTCTTCATCTACATCGCCATCTTCGGCCTGATCGGCGCGATCGCCGCCATCCTGCTCGACGCCCGCAAGCTGGTGCGCTTCTGGGCGCTGCAGTCCTGGCTTTTGCGCGTGATCTTCTGGCCCATGCTGCTGCTCGCCGCCGGCAACCTCGCCATCGACTGGGCCTTCGCGCACTGGACCCCGGGCGCCACCAAGAAGCTCGTGGTCGTCTACGAGTCGCTGTGGTGGCTGATGGGCGCGCGCCTTGTCGACATGGCGGTGCGCCGCTTCGTGTGGACGCCGCTCGAGGAGCGTGCCGGCCGCAAGGTGCCGAACGTGATGAAGTTCCTGGTGACCATCCTGGTGTTCGTGTTCGCCTTCGCCGGCATCACCGCCGTCGTGCTCAACCAGACGCTGACCAGCCTGCTCGCCACTTCCGGCGTGCTGGCCATGATCATCGGCTTCGCGGTGCAGGCGAACATCGCCAACATCTTCTCGGGCATCATCCTCAACATCGAGCGCCCGTTCCGCGTCGGCGACTTCATCAAGATCAACAACGTGGTCGGCGAGGTGAAGGACATCACCTGGCGCACCATCCGCGTCGAAGCCTCCGACGGCCAGATGGTGAGCCTCGCCAACTCCAAGGTCTCCGAGGCCTTCATGGAGAACTTCAGCGTGGCGCCCAACGGCATCGCCGGCGAGACCATGATCTACACGCCGGCGGAAGTGGAGCCGGAGCGCGTGCTGCCCCTCATCCGCGAGGCCCTGGCGGAGGCGCCTGCCATCATCGGCAAGGACGATCCGCGCCTCGAGCCGGGCGTGCGCTACAAGGGCATCATCAATCTCAACGGCCAGTGGGTCGCCTCGTATTCGGCGAGCTACCGCGTCAAGAGTTCGAACAAGAAGGGCGCGGCGGCCGAGCAGGTGTGGAGCCACGTGCGTGCCCGCTTCGTCGAGCAGGGCATTCCGCTGACGCCGGGCAACGGCGGCGGCGTGGCCATCGTCGCGCCGGCCAAACAGGCCGGCTGAAGAAAACGGCAGCACGGCGCCATGCCGCGCTGCCTGCGCAACAGGAGAGCACCGAATCATGGCTGAGGCAGAGGCCCCGGCCGCCCCGGCGGCGGCCCAGGAAAAAGCGGACGACCGCTTCGACATGAAGGTCGGCGTCACGCTCGCGATCTTCGCGAGCGTGCTCGCCGTCATGGAGCTGGGCGGCTCCTATGCCGAGTTCGGCATGAACTACGCCCAGGCCGAGAAGGCGAACGCCTTCGCCTGGTACAACTCCAAGGGCATCAAGCAGAACCTCGCGGAAGGCCAGCGCGATACGCTCGCCTCGCTGCTCGCCGCCGGCGTGATCAGCCCCGGGCATGCCGACGCCACCCGTGCCTATGTCGCCGAGCTGCAGCAGACCATCGACCGCTACGACCTCGAGAAGGAGGAGATCCTGCGCGGCTCGAAGGCCGTGGGCGAGGCGGGCTGGGCGCAGAAGGTCGACGGCGCGCTCGGCAAGGTCAAGGGCGCCAAGGAGTGGGAGGTCGAGTCGGATGCCTACGGCGTCGTGATGGAGTGGTTCGACTTCGCCAACCTGCTGCTGCAGATCTGCCTCGTGATCGGCGCCATCAGCCTGGTGGTGCGCTCGCCGGCATCGCGCCGGTATTTCTACGGCGGGGCGGTCGGCATGGGCCTGGTCGGCGCGGCCATCGGCAGCTACGGCTTTCTCCAGTACCTCGCGGTCTAGTCCTGCCTTCGCTTTACGGGCCCGGCAATGCCGGGCTTTTTTTTGCCCGCCGCCGGCCTGTGGCCCGTCCGGCCGCCGTCGCCGGGGCTGGCCGGAATTCACCGAGCATTGTCCAGAGATGTCCTGCGGCGGCCGGGGCGGACTCCTAGATTGCGGGCTGTGCCGGGCCGCTCCCGTCCGGCCCGGAGGCCGGCATGAGGCCGGTCAAAACAACAAACCGCATCCAAGGACGCACCATGACCCCCCACGATTCCTCCCGCTCCGGCCGCGCGGCCGGGCCGCGGCCCGCCGCCGCCACTCCTCCCGTTCCCTACACCGGCCGCCTGCTGGCCCGCCTGGGCGCGCTCGCCGGGCTGGTGGCCACTGCCGCGTTGCCGGCTGCCCCGGCCTT
>JAJNDL010000165.1 GCA_021156385.1 Moraxellaceae bacterium
CTCGTTGAGGCGGTGGATGTTCTCCATGCAGAGGCCGGCATTCTCGATGATCTGCGTCTCGGTGATCTCCAGGCGCAGGCTGCCCGGGATGACGTTGTGGTGTTCCATCATGTGGCGCACGTCGTCCGGCATGGCGGGGTCGGCGAAATAACGCGCACCGAAATTGATGCTGATGCCTACCGGCGTGCCCGACCGCTGCTGCGACTGCCACTCGCCGAGCTGGCGGCAGGCCTCGGCCATCACCCAGCGCGTCAGCGGCATGATGAGGCCGGTTTCCTCGGCCAGCGGAATGAACTGGTTGGGCGGGATCATGCCGCGCGTGGGATGCGGCCAGCGCACCAGCGCTTCGAAGGAATTCACCAGGCCGGTCTCCAGCGAGACGATGGGCTGGTAGTAGAGCGCGAGCTGGCCTTCCTCGATGGTGCGGCGCAGCTCGCCCACCAGGCGCAGCCGGTCGACGACCTCGTCGCGCATGTGCTGCGCGAAGATCACATGGGTGCTGCGGCCGCTGTGCTTGGCCATGTACATGGCGGTGTCGGCGTCGCGCAGCAGTTCTTCCGGTTCGCTGTACTGCGGGCCCGAGAGCACGATGCCGATGCTGACGCCGGCGGTGATCTCGTGGCCGTCCAGCACCATGGGTGTCTCCAGGTGCTTGTGGATGCGCGCCGCGGCCTGCAGCACATCTTCCTCGCCCCGGATGTCGTCGAGCAGCACGGCGAACTCGTCGCCGCCCAGGCGCGAGGCCATGTCGTTGGGGCGGAACTCCTGCAGCAGGCGCTGGCTGAACTCGATCAGCATGCGGTCGCCCTTGACGTGGCCGAGGCTGTCGTTGACCCATTTGAAGCGGTCGAGGTCCATGAACAGGATGGCGAAGCGGTAGTCCGGGTTGCGCTTGGCGCGCGAGATGGCGGCGCGCAGCTGGTCGAAGAGGTAGTTGCGGTTGGGCATGCCGGTGAGCGGATCGTAGAGCGCGCGCTCGCGCAGCTCCTGCTCCTGCCAGCGGCGCTCGAAGACGCGCGCGACCTGGGCGCAGACCTGGTCCATCAGCGCCAGCAGGTGCTCGTCCGGCGCCTCGTGGCGGGTCGACATGAATTCCAGCACCGCCACGACTTCCTCGTTGACGCGGACCGGGAAGGCCAGGCCGCTGACCTGCGTCGAGTCGAGCATGTCCTGGAAGCGCACCGACTGGATGTTCCAGGCGGGCTTGCCGCTGCGCAGCACGTCGCCGAGCAGGGTCGAGGTCATGGTGGTGGGCGGCTCGGTGTCGAGGTGCTGTTGCCAGCGCAGGTCGGCCTCGCGGTTGACGTAGCGCACGGCGGTCCGCTCGCCCTCGGCGGGCTTGATGAGGATGGCATGGCCGGCGATCCAGCCCATGTTGGTGCAGATGCGGCCGAGGCTGAGCTCGAGCATGGCGTGCACGTCGCTGGTGTCGTTGCTGACCGCGGCCATGTCGTGCAGCAGCTGGAACTTCTCCTGGCGGTGGCAGAGGGTCTGCAGGAAATCGCGGCGCAGTCCGTACTCCAGCATCAGGCCGCTGATGGTGCAGAGGCCGAGCGGCACCAGGTAGAACAGGAGGCTGGCCAGCCAGTCCGGCTGGATGCCGCCGGACAGCGCCATGCCGATGCCGGTCACATACGCCGCCATGGCGCTGATGACCATGAGTCGCACGGGCATGCGCAGGAAATGGAAAGCCACGAGCAGCAGGTACACGGTCTCGAACCGCGCAACGGCGCCGAAGTAGGTCCAGCCCAGCTTGATCGAGGTGAAGAACGTGCCGCAGAGGCAAAGATAGATGCCGACGCAGAGGCTTGCCTCCACATTGCGCTTCATCCAGCCCAGCCGTGCGAAGCCCCACGCCACGAGGATGCCGAGGCCTATGGGCAGTACGGAATTCCACAGCCAGGAGACATAGCCGGGCTGGCCCCCCGAGAGGATCGCCACCGGGGCCACGACAATGAAATAAAGCAGCATGAAACCGTAGATGGAGCGGCGCAGCAGGTCCGCAGCCTTCTGGTGCAGGTGGCTGCGGAAAGCGGTCTCGAGGCGCTGCGGCAGGCGCAGCATGGCGAGGCCTCCGGCGGCGAGCAGGGCGCGCAACTCGGGGATGGCAGCAGGGAATTCAGTGCTGGCGCTGGCGGCGCCGGTCCCGCGCGGAGCGGGCTGGCGTGGCTGGTCTTGCATGAGGCCCCTTTGGCAATGCCGGAAAATAACCGCATCCCTGCTTTTTATAGGTCTTCTGTGCTCATGCCTGAGCGATACCCTTAACCATGGGAGGCTAAAAGAGAGGCGTCGGAACTGCCAAGTGCTTTCGATCAGGCGTTTCTGATGGGCGGTGACAATCGGGAGCCGAAGCGCGTTGCAGGCACTGAACGGTGAAAATTTTTGTCAGTTTCGTATAGTTTTTCTAAATCGGGTGCCTGCGGATGACGGTCCGGCGGCCGCTGGCTAGAATGCCGCCGCCACTTCAGTTGTGGCTGTCGCCGTTTGTGGCGGCGGCCATCCGAGCCCGAGGTCCCCATGCTGCCAGCGCCCCTGCCCCTCCTGCCCGAACTGCCGCGCCAGGCCGGCGATCGCCGCCACTGGGGCCAGCTCGCCGGCAGCGGCCTCGCCCTCGCGCTCGCAGCGGCGGCCCGCGGCCATGCCGGGGTGGTGGTGGCCATTACCGCCGACACCCGCACCGCGGCACGCCTGGAAGAGGAAATCGCCTTCTTCGCCGGCCCGGAGCTGCCCATCCTGCATTTCGCGGACTGGGAAACCCTGCCCTACGACCCCTTCTCGCCGCACCAGGACATCGTCTCCGAGCGCCTGAAGACGCTGGCCAGGCTGCCCGGCCTCGCGCGCGGCCTGCTGATCGTGCCGGTGACGACGCTGGCGCACCGCATCGCGCCGCGCGGCTACCTGGGCGGCCGTTCGCTGTCGCTGGCGAAAGGCCAGCGCCTCGACATCGCCGAGTTCCGCCGCCAGCTCGAGGCCTCGGGCTACGTCGCCGTCGACACCGTCTACGAGCACGGCGAGTTCGCGGTGCGCGGCAGCCTGCTCGACCTCTACCCCATGGGCACGGAGGCGCCGCTGCGCATCGAGCTCTTCGACGACGAGATCGAGACGCTGCGCCGCTTCGATCCCGAGACGCAGCGCACCATCGAGAGCGTGGATGGCATCGAGCTGCTGCCCGCCAAGGAGTTCCCGCTCGACAAGGCCGCGATCCGCCGCTTCCGCGACGCCTGGGCCGAGCACTTCAGCGGCGACCCGAAGCGCGCGCCGGTCTACCAGGACGTGGTGAACGGCCTCTCCGCCAGCGGCATCGAGTACTACCTGCCGCTGTTCTTCGAGAGCACCGGCACCCTCTTCGACTACCTGCCGCCGCACAGCCTGTTCATGCTCGATACGGCTGCCACCACCCAGGTGCAGCATTTCTGGCAGGAGATCCGCAACCGCTACGAGGATCGCCGCCACGACAGCACCCGTCCGCTGCTGCCGCCGGAAAAGCTCTTCCTGCGCGACAACGAGCTGTTCGAGGCGGTGAACCGCTTTCCGCGCATCGATTGGCAGGCTGCTCCCGTGGAAGTCCGCGCCGGCCACGCCAACCTGCCCTTCCGGGCGCCGCCGGCGCTGCCCGTGGATGCCCGCCAGGAGCAACCGCTGGCCGCACTGTCGCAGTTCCTGCAGCAGCACCCGGACACGCGCGTGCTCTTCGCGGCGGAAAGCGCCGGCCGCCGGGAAAGCCTGCTGGAGCTGCTCGGGCGCAGCAGCATCCGGCCGCAGCCGGCCGCCAGCTGGCAGGAGTTCCTGGCGCACGGCGATGCGACGCCCGCCATCACCATCGCGCCGCTGGAGACCGGCCTCTGGCTGGACGAGCCGCCGCTCGCGGTGATCGCCGAGGCGCAGCTGCTCGGCCAGCGCGTGCTGCAGCAGCGCCGGCGCAAGGCGACCAGCCAGGACGTCTCTTCCGAACTCGTCATCCGCAACCTGTCGGAACTCAAGGAAGGCGCGCCGGTGGTGCACATCGACCACGGCGTCGGCCGCTACTGCGGCCTCGTCACGCTGGAGGTGGATAGCGAGACGCAGGAGTTCCTGCTGCTGGAGTACGCCGACAACGCGAAGCTCTACGTGCCGGTCGCCAGCCTGCACCTGATCGCGCGCTACTCCGGTGCCGACGACGAGCACGCGCCGCTGCACCGCCTCGGCACCGAGCAGTGGACCAAGGCCAAGCGCAAAGCCGCCGAGCAGGTGCGCGACACCGCGGCGGAGTTGCTCAACATCTATGCCCGCCGCGCCGCGCGCCCGGGCTACGGTTTTGCTTTCAACGAGGGCGACTACGCGCTCTTCGCCGCCGGCTTTCCCTTCGAGGAGACCGCCGACCAGGCCGCCGCCATCATCGCCACCATCGCCGACCTGCGCGCAAAAAAGCCCATGGACCGCCTGGTCTGCGGCGACGTCGGCTTCGGCAAGACGGAAGTGGCCATGCGTGCCGCCTTCGTCGCCGTGCA
>JAJNDL010000166.1 GCA_021156385.1 Moraxellaceae bacterium
CATGCCTCCTCTCTTGTTCGCTGCGAGCCGTCGGCTCGTGCCATGGGGGCCTGATGATGGCGCCCGCTTCCCGTCCGATGATCCTTGTGGGCGCTCTCCAGGGCGTGGTGCTCTGGGTGCTCTGGCAAGCCAATAAAGACCTCTTCTGGCCCGCCACCGAACCGATGGCAATGGGCATCCTGCTGTGGACCGCAGTGGCAACGCCCGCGGCTTATTACCTGACGGAGAATGCCGGCCTCGCCTGGCCACGCCGTGCCAAACTGCTGGTGCTGGTTGCCATTGCGTATGCACTGCTCGGCGGCTACACCGGCTGGATCGGTTCGCCGCTCGACGACGCGGACCGCACGCGCCGCCTGCTGGGTTCCTCCAATGCTTTCGCCAGTATTGTTGCCGCCGGCGTGATGGGCTTCATCCTGCTGCCGCTGGTGAGCGGCTGGCGCCGCACGGAGCGGCGCTTCGACTATCCGCAGCTCTTCCAGCTCGCCTGGCGCAATGCGCTGCTGACGGCGTCCGTGGCCGCCGTTACCGGCATTTTCTGGGCGGTGCTCTTTGCCGGCGCCATGCTCATGAAGAGCATCGGCATCCGCTTCGTCATGGAGCTGATCGACGACCCCATCTTCGCCTTTCCCGTCACCGGCATGGTGGTGGGCGGCGCTTTCGCCGTCGGGCATGTACGTGCCGAGCTGCTCGTCAATCTGCGTCGCTACTGGCTCGCGCTCAATACCTGGCTGCTGCCGCTGCTGCTCGCCTTCGGCGTGCTGTGGGTGGCTTTCCTGCCCTTCACCGGGCTGGAGCCACTGTTCGCGACGCGCAATGCCGCGTTCACGCTGCTGTGGTTCGGCGCGCTCGCCGTGCTCTTCCTCAACTGCGCCTGGCAGGACGGCGTAGACGCGCCGCTCTATCCGCAGTGGCTACAGAAGCTGCTCGCAACGGCGTGGTTCACGCTGCTCTTCGTCACCGGCATCGCCGGCTGGGCGCTGTGGCAGCGCATCAGCCAGCATGGCCTGACGGCGGACCGTGTGTGGGCGGTATTCGTGTGGCTGATGGCCGCGGGTTATGCGCTCGGGTATTCGCTCTCGCTGTTTCCGTCGTGGTGGCGCGAGGCGTGGCGAGTGCGCCTCGGAGCGCGCTGGATGGCCACCGTCGGTGCCACCAATGTGGTGATGGCCTTTGTGGCGCTGCTCTGCCTCGCGCTCCTGACGAGCCCGGTGCTCGATCCGCGCCGCCTCGGCGTCAATGCGCAGATGGCACGCCTCGCCAGCGGTGAGGTGGAGCCTGCCGATTTCGATTACCGCTATCTGCGCTGGGAATCCGGCCGTTGGGGCGAGCTCGCGCTCCGCGAGCTGGCACATGGAAGGGGCAGCGAGCGCAGCCGCAGGATCGCCGAGCTGGCGAATCTTGAACTGCAGAGGGAGCACCGCTGGGGTCGTGCGGCCGACGCAAAAATCGAGCTGACGCGCGAAGATGCTCGTGCCCGCCTGAAGAATCTCGCGGTAGGCAATGCATCGCCTGCGCCACTGCCGGGTAGCCTGGTCGACTTCCTGCGTGCCCCGCCACCCGATTCCGGTGTTGACGACTGCTTACGCCCGGATAATCGCTGCGGCGTATGGCGGCATGATTTCAACGGCGACAAGTCGCTGGATGCGCTCGTCATCATCGACGTGCATCGGCGCGACAGCGCGCAGGTGCACCTGCTGACGCCACAGGGCGATTCCTGGCGAGAGGTGGATCGGCTGTGCTGCGAGCTTATGGCGGAGCAGTGGTATGAACATATCAGGAACGGTGAGGTGAGCACAGTGCCGCCAACATGGCCTGATCTGAGAGTGGGCAGGAGGCGGGTCCAGGTGGACGGCGGAGATGTCGAATAGGCCAGGAAGAGGAGCGCTTATGGGTGCAGGACGGTGAAGCGGACGGCAGGAGAGATGAGTGTAAAGAGCGCAGGTGGCAGGTGGGTGACAATGCCGTTACTCGCTCCGGGCCACCATCACCTCGCCCATCACCAGCAGATCCAGCCCCGCCCCCCGCATGCACCGCACCGCATCCTCCACCGAGTTCACGATCGGCTCGTCCTTCACGTTGAACGAGGTGTTCAGGAGCACCGGCACCCCGGTGATCGCCTCGTAGCGCTCCAGCAGGGCGTGGAACACCGGGTGCGTCTCGCGGTGCACCGTCTGCACGCGGCTGGTCCCGTCCACATGCACGGCCGCGGGAATGCGTGCCGCCTGCGCCGCATCCTTCGGCGTGCAGGTGAAGAGCATGTAGGGGCTGTCGTCCATCTCGAACCACGCGCCGGCTTTCTCTGCCAGCACCGCCGGCGCGAACGGCCGGAATGGTTCGCGCCGTTTCACCACGCGGTTGATCTTCTCCTTCATCTCCGCCGTCGCGGCACTCGCCAGGATGGAGCGCGCACCCAGCGCACGCGGCCCGAACTCGGCACGGCCCTGCACCCAGCCGACGACCTTGCCTGCTGCCAGCGCCTCGGCCGTCTTCTGCAGCATCTGTTCGTGGCTGTAGACCTGGAAAGGTACGCCAAGCCGCTCCAGCGCGCTCACGATTTCCTCGTTCGAGAACGACGGACCGAGCAGTGCACCATGCATGCCATCCAGGCCCGACGTTCTTTCCCGCTCCGCGGATGACAGATACCAGTACGCAAGCGCCGCGCCGATGGCGCCGCCCGCGTCACCGGCGGCAGGCTGGATCCAGATATCTTCAAAAATCCCCGCACGCTTCAGCACGCCATTGGCCGTGCAGTTCAGCGCGACACCACCCGCCATGCACAGCGCGGTGGCGCCGGAGAGTCCCCGCGCATGGCGGGCGATGCCGAGGATGATCTCCTCCGTCACTTGCTGGATGGAGCACGCGATGTCCTGGTGCTGCGCCGTGAGAGGCTCCTCGGGCCGGCGCGGCGGCGCGCCGAAGAGCGCGTGGAAGCGCGCGTTCGTCATGGTCAGGCCGCGCGTGAAGTCGAAGTAGGCCATGTCGAGCTGGAAGGAGCCGTCGGCGCGCAGGTGCACGAGCGTTTTCCTGATCAGCTCCGCGTAGTGCGGTGTGCCGAAGGAGGCGAGACCCATCAGCTTGTATTCGCCGTCGTTGACGCGGAAGCCGAGGTACTGCGTGAAGGCGGAGTAGAGCAGGCCCAGCGAGTGCGGAAAGCGCATCTCGGCGAGCGGCGTGAGCTGCGCGCCGCGGCCGTGCCAGAGGCTGCCCGTGCTCCACTCGCCGGTGCCGTCCAGCGTGACGACGGCGGCCTCCCCGAACGGCGAGGGATAGAACGCGCTGGCCGCATGGCTCAAGTGATGTTCGGAGAAGCGCAGACGCTCGCGCCAGAACGCGGCGTCGCCGCCGAGCGCTGTCAGGTGCCCGACCAGCTTCGCCTTCATGTTGAGCTTCTCCTTCATCCACAGCGGGAAGGAGGCGCGGAAAGACGTGAAGCCGCGCGGCGCGATCGAGAGATAGGTCTCGATGATGCGGTCGAACTTGGTGATGGGCTTCTCGTAGAAGACCACGGCATCGAGGTCCTGCGGCGCGAGGCCGGCCTCGGCGAGGCAGAAGCGCGCCGCCTGCAGGGGAAAGGCCGGGTCGTTCTTGATCCGCGAGAAACGCTCCTCCTGCGCGGCCGCCACGATTTTTCCGCCGTCGACGAGGCAGGCGGCGGCATCGTGGTAGAAGGCGGAGAGGCCCAGGATCTTCATGTCAGAACAGCGTGTAGACGAAGGGCGAGACGGCGGCGCTCTTGGCCAGCAGGAGCAGCGCGCTGGCCAGCAGCAGTAGCAGGATGACGGGGAGCATCCAGAGCTTCTTGCGCTGCTGCAGGAACTGCCAGTACTCCTTCAGGAAATCCATGTCAGAACTGCGCCCTGAAGAAATCGTCGTCGTAGCTGCGGCGCTCGGGGGCCTGCCACTGGCTGGCGCCGGTGTCGAGCTTATGGCGCAAAAGGTCGCGCCCGCCGAGGCGCAGCAGCAGCGCGACCGGCGTCAGCACCGCGAAATAGGCGAGCGCCATCGAGACGAGGCCGATGACGGCCGCCACGCCAAGGAAGAGCTGCTGCAGCGCCTGCTGCAGGCGCTCCGCCGCGGCCGGCTGCACGAGCCAGAGCAGGAGCAGCAGCGCGGCCGCGCCCCCCAGCCCGCGCGCCATTACGGATTCCGGATGCCACGCATAAAGCAGCGCGGCCGCACCGAGCAGGCCGGCGGCAGGCTTGAGGGCGGTCAGGGTGCGGGGCATGAGTGGGGTCCGGTGGCACGCGAGGTTTCCGAATACCGGTTCGCTGCGCGCGATGCAAGCGGAACGCGCCGCATCATGGCGCCGTGCGGAGGGTGCGCAGGTAGGCGCAGGTCTCGTAGGGCCGTGCGCTGCCCACGCCGGAGGGATACTGGGCGATGCCCTGGCGCACCTGGCTGGCGACCAGGGTGTGCAGTTCCGGCGAGGGATGCGAATCCATGAAGCTGAGCACGCGGCGCTCGAGCGGC
>JAJNDL010000167.1 GCA_021156385.1 Moraxellaceae bacterium
ATTCGTCAAAGCCGGGGCGCCGGCCGAAATCCTGTATGTGAGCAAGCCGCATATCGGCACGTTCAAGCTGGTGGGCATGGTGGAAACCATGCGCGCCACCATCGAAGCGCTGGGCGGCGAGATCCGCTTCGGTCAGCGCGTGGAAGATATCGAAATCGACAACGGCCAGGTGCGCGGCGTCACCCTGGCCAGCGGCGAACAGCTTCGCAGCGATCATGTGGTCGTTGCCGTGGGCCACAGCGCCCGCGACACCTTCCAGATGCTGCACCAGCGCGGCGTGTATGTGGAAGCCAAACCGTTTTCCATCGGCTTTCGCGTGGAGCATCCGCAATCCCTTATCGACAAATGCCGCTTCGGCCCGCAGGCCGGACACCCGATTCTGGGGGCCGCCGATTACAAGCTGGTGCATCACGCCAAGAATGGTCGCTCCGTCTACAGTTTCTGCATGTGCCCCGGCGGCACGGTCGTGGCGGCCACCTCGGAGCCGGGCCGTGTGGTCACCAATGGCATGAGCCAGTATTCGCGTAACGAACGCAATGCCAACGCGGCCATCGTGGTCGGCATCACGCCGGAGGATTATCCCGGCGGCCCCTTGGCCGGTATCGATTTTCAGCGTGAGTGGGAATCGCGCGCGTTTGCCCTCGGCGGGGAAACCTATGACGCCCCCGGGCAACTGGTGGGTGACTTCATCGCCAACCGTCCCTCGACGGCTTTCGGCAGCGTGCAACCCTCCTACAAACCCGGCGTGCATCTGGGTGACCTGAATTCCGCCCTGCCCGATTACGCCATCAACGCCATTCGTGAAGCCCTGCCCGCCTTCGACAAACAGATCAAGGGCTTTGCCATGCACGATGCCGTGCTCACGGCCGTGGAAACACGCACGTCCTCCCCCGTACGCATCAAGCGGCGCGACGACAATTTCCAGAGCATCAATACCGCCGGCCTGTTCCCGGCGGGCGAAGGCGCGGGTTATGCCGGCGGCATTCTTTCGGCGGCGGTGGATGGTATCAAGGTGGCGGAAGCGGTGGCGCTGAGCATCCTGGGCGCGAAAGGGGCAAAGGGCGCGGCGTGAATCTGCCGCGCTAATTCACGCCCCCCTTTTCTGCGTGAGAAAGGCGGGAAGCAGGGCCTGCCGGCAGACTGCTCCCCTTCCGGCAGACTCACAGCGACTTCAGATACTCGATCAGGGCCAGTTTGTCCGGCTCGCCAAGCTTCAGGCCGAAGTGCCGGTCATAGTGGTCCACCACCTCGCGCAAGGTTGCAAAACGCCCGTCGTGATAGAAGCCGCCCTTGGTATGCGTCCACAGCCCCTTCAGGGGTGCCGTGCGGTAGCGCTTGTCAGGCGCGCGGTTGGCCTGGAAGTCGTCGATACCGATTTCCTGCGGCGTGTGCATATTCCAGCCCGGCTCCGTGAATAGCGGTGGCACGTGGCAGCTGGCGCATTTGGCCTCGTTCTCGAAAACCTGTTTGCCGCGCAGCGCCGCCGTCCGGTTGAAGCTGTTCGCCGGCGGCCGTGGCGCCGGTAGCGCAAGCTGGTAGAGATGCAGGGCCGGCAACTTGGCGGTGATCAGGTCGGGCGTGTTGCGCACGTTGTCGATACCGTTGCGGGCGGCAATCGGAAACTGCGCCGGATCCTTCAGGCGCGGGTCGTAGAAGGTGCCCTTGCCGTGCATTTCCAGATTGGCGACGAAGGCGTTCCAGTGCGTCACCGAGCCCCAGCCGGTCCAGGTATGCAGGTTCACGCCGGCCAGGCCGAAGGCCGGCGGCAGCAGCGTCGCCGCGGACTTGCCATCGGGGCGGAAGCCTTTGCCGTCGAGAATGAGTTCCGCGTCGAATTTGCCGGGCCCCCAGGCCGCCAGCACTTTGCGGACGGTGGCCTCGTCCACGCCGAGCAGTATCGCCACGGCGCTGAGGTCGGGCGCGAGATTGGTGATGGCGCCGACGTTCAGGTCGCGGTTGGCCCACCCATCAAGGCGGTGGCCGATGCCGGCAGCGAGCGAGTTGTCGACCGTGGAGTGGCAGAGCGCGCACTGCACGCCCACAGAGCGCAGCTCTCCGCTCGAATTGAAGAAGCCGGTGACCCCGACCACGGCATTCGCCTTCAGCAACGCCAGCGTCGTGGCAGGGTCATTCAGGTCGACCAGGCCCTTCTTCAGGTTCCCAACCAGTTCGGGAGAGAGCGCATCCACATCCACTTTCAGGCCCAGCCCCAGGGCCGCCTTCGGCGTGAGGCCCGGACCGACACCGCCGAAGCGCGAGCCGGCGATGGCCTGGTGCAGCTTGATGGTGTCGCCCCAGAAGGCTTCGTCGCCGAAGGTGTCGTAGCGGAATATTCGCCGGCCTTCGTTCAAGGCCTGCTGGGCGTGAGCGAGGTTCTGCCTGTCGGCCTTGGTGACGGCCGGCCCGCCGTTCACGCCCGTGGCCCGGGCTTCAACGGCCAGCGAAGTCAGCTGCGCCGCCGGGAGAACGAGGATGAATGTTGCCAGGAGTGCGCTGAAACGACGTTTCATATGACCCTCCGATCCTTGGTGTGAGGTCTCTGCTTCCATGCAGGGCGTCGTGCGCCTTCAACATGGGCCGGCAGTGTGCTCACTGTCAGCTTCGGCGCCGTTTTTTTATGTAGGGATATCGCTGCGAAAAAAAACGAGCGCAGATAAATGACGCGATGGAGGGCGACAGCGCGGGACGGTCGCCAAGGAGCGGAATGAATTTCCGGAATGAATTTCCCCAAGGACTTTTCAAGGGGAAGCTGGGTCGCAGCCCTGTCAGTGGCTCTGCTCGCTGACCCTGGCCGGCACCGCCACCCGGGCCGGCACCGGCGGCGCCGAGGCAAACCACACACCGCCCAGCACCAGCACCACGCCCACGAGTTGCGAGAGCAGGAGCGGCCGGCCGAGCACGACGCCGATCAGCATCGCAAAGATCGGCACCAGGTTCATGAAGAGCGCCGCCCGCCCTGCCCCCACCAGGCGCACGCCGTCATTCCACCAGAGATAGGCGAGCACCGAACCCAGCAGGCTCATGGCGAGCACGGCGGCGATCACACCCAGCGGCGGCACGGTGAAGAAATCCGGCTGCGTCGTGTGCGCGAAGGCGCTGATCAGCACGCCGCCCAGCGCAATCGTGCCCACCGTGATCTGCAGCGGCGGCAGGCCGGTGATGAAGCGCTTCGGGATGGTCGAGTAGATGGCCCAGCAGGTTGCGGCCAGCAGCACGAAGAGATCGCCGCGCTGCAAGGAGAGCGAGAGCAGCGCCTGCAGCGAGCCATTGCTTACCACCACCGCCACGCCGCCAAGGCCGAGCGCGAGTCCTGCGAGCTGGCGGCCACCGATGCGTTCGCGCATGAGCAGCGCGCCGAACACCGTGATCAGCGTCGGGCAGAGCGCCATGATGAGCGCGCCGTTGACCGGCGAGGTGTGGCGCAGGCCATGGAAGAGAAAGACGTTGAAGCCACCGATGCCGACCACGGCCATGACGAGCAGCGGCACTGCGTTGCGGCGCAGCCCGGGCCAGTCCAGCCCCTCGCGCAGGGCCACCAGCGGCACCAGCACGAGGGCGGCGATCAGGAAGCGCCAGCCGCCGATGGCCTCCGGCGACATCACGCCCACCGCGTACTGGCCGAGATAGAACATCAGGGCCCAGAAGAAGGCCGTCAGGCCGAGCTTGATCCAGGTGAGGGGCGTGACCATGGCTGTGCTCCGGTGCGTATGCCTGCGATTAAGCGCTTTCCGGATTCGCAAGGCCATGCGAGATTCGGCAAAACCATTTTGCAAAAACGGAAGCCATGCGCACGCTGGACTGGAACAACCTCAAGTACTTCCTGGCCGTGGCCCGCACCGGCGGCCTGACGCCGGCGGCCACCAGCCTCAACACCAGCGCCTCCACCGTCTCGCGCAACATCGATGCCATGGAGGCGGCGCTCGGCGTGCGGCTCTTCCTGCGCCAGCAGCGCGGCTACGTGCTGACCGACGCCGGCAGCACGCTCTTCGAGCAGGTGGCCGAGGTCGAGAGCGCCATGCACGCGGTGGAGCGCCACGGCGCCGCCACCGGCGAGATCGCGGGCGAGGTGAAACTGGCCGCGCCGGAATCGGTGGCGCACTGCCTCGTCACGCCCCACCTGCCCGCCTTTGCCGCGCGCCATCCGCAACTGCAGGTCGAGCTCATCGTGAGCCGCCAGTTCGCCGACCTCTCCCGGCGCGAGGCCGACATTGCGCTGCGCATCATGCGGCCCGAGCGGCACGAGCACGCGCCGGACTACATTGCGCACGAGGTCGGCCGCTTCCGCTTCGGGCTCTATTGCACGGCGCCGGCGCTCGCCGCCGCCGGCGACTGGCGCGCGCTGCCGCATGTCTCCTGGGATGCCGCGTGGGTGAAGCTGCCCATGGTGGATTGGCTGACCAAGCTCTTTCCCGGCCAGGCGCCGGTGCTGCGCAGCAACAGCATGCA
>JAJNDL010000168.1 GCA_021156385.1 Moraxellaceae bacterium
AAAGGCGAGCTCGAGCGCCAGTACATCGCACAGGGGCGCTACGGCGCAAAGGTCGAGGTCGAGGCCATCCCCAAGCCGCGCAACCGCGTTGCCCTCAATATCAAGATCCAGGAAGGCGAGCCTTCCCGCATCCGCCGTATCGGCTTCGTCGGCAACAAGGTCTTCGATGACGAGGCCCTGCGCAACATCTTCCAGCTCAAGGCTTCGCACTTCACCTCGTTCTTCAAGGGCGACGACAAGTACGCCCGCGAGAAACTGTCGGGTGACCTGGAGCGACTGCGTTCCTGGTATCTCGACCGCGGCTATGTGAACTTCACCGTCAACTCCACGCAAGTGAAGCTTACGCCCGACAAGAAGGGCGTGTACGTGGACGTGAACCTGAGCGAAGGCGAGCAGTTCAAGGTCGGCGAGGTGAAGCTGGCCGGTGAGCTGCCGGTGCAGGAAGACATCCTCAAGCGTCTCGTGCTCGTCCGCCAGGGCGACATCTTCTCCCAGTCCGGCCTGACCCAGACCAGCAAGCTCATCACGCGGCGCCTCGGCAATGATGGCTATGTGTTTGCCGAAGTGAACCCGGTTCCCGACATCCACAACGATACGCGCATCGCGGACGTCACCTTCTTCGTGAATCCCGGCAAGCAGGCCTATGTGCGCCGCATCAACTTCAAGGGCAACGAGAAGACCGACGACAACGTGCTGCGCCGCGAAGTGCGCCAGTTCGAGGGCGCACTCGCGTCCAGCGAGAAGATCGACCTGTCCAAGCTGCGCCTGCAGCGCCTCGGCTTCTTCGAGGAGGTCAATGTCGAAACGGCGAGGGTGGCGGGCGTGCCCGACCAGGTCGACATGAACGTGACCGTGAAGGAGCAGCCTTCCGGTTCCATCAGTGCCAGCATCGGTTATTCGCAAGGCGCGGGCGTGATCTTCAGCGCCAATGTCAGCCAGAGCAATTTTCTCGGCACCGGCAACCGGTTCTCGCTGGGGCTGAGCCGCTCAGAGGTAACGGATTCCTATACGCTGTCCTTCATCAATCCCTATTTCACGCTCGACGAGATGAGCCGCGGCTACAACTTCTACTACAAGAAGACCAAGCTGGACTCGCTCAACGTCAGCACTTATACGTCCGATTCGCAGGGTGCCAATATCAGCCTGGGTTATCCCATCGACGAGACCGAGCGGGTGAATTTCTCGCTGGGCATCGACCAGACCGATATCACGCTGGGTATCGGCAAGCTGGCCTCCAAGTTCGTCTACGATTTCGTGGCGGCCCAGGGCAACGACTACCTCACCTATACCGGGGCGCTGACCTGGAGTCGCAACACACTGAACCGCGGCGTCTTTGCCGATCGTGGTGCTTCGCAGTCGGTCAGCTTGGACTTCGCATGGCCGGGCAGCGACCTGACCTATTACCGGCTCAACTACAACAGCCAGCTCTACATCCCCATCAGCGGACGCTGGGTGGGCCGTCTGCACGGCACACTAGGCTATGGCGACGGCTATGGCGACACCACCATCCTGCCGTTCTACAAGAATTATTTCGCCGGCGGCTTCGGCTCGGTACGTGGCTACCGCGACAATCGCATGGGGCCCCGCAGTCCATCGCTGGCCTACGTGCCCGTGGCGCAGGGCGGTGTCTGCGTGGTGGATTTCAGCAATCCCTGCATGGATCCCACTCCCGAGGTGGTCGGGGGGAACGTGCTGGTCGAAGGGGGCGCGGAGCTGATCTTCCCCACGCCTTTCGCGACCAACAATCGCCAGGTGCGCACGGTACTCTTCCTGGATGCCGGCAATGTCTTCCATACCGAGATTCCCGGCTACAATCCGGACGTCGCGGACCTCCGGTATACGGCAGGTATCGCGCTGTCATGGCTCACGGCCATCGGTCCCTTGAGCTTCAGCCTGTCCAAGCCCCTCAACAAGGAAGCAGGTGACGAGACGAGGGCGTTCCAGTTCTCCATCGGCCAGGGATTCTGACCGGGAAAAGAGAAGCGCGCGGGAGAGCGCTCCCAAAAACGGCCGGACGGCCATCAAGAGAGGAGAGAGACATGCGTTATTCCATTATGGTTGCCGGGCTCGTAGCCGGCCTGCTGGCAACACCTGCGCTGGCCGAGCCCAAGGTTGTGGTGCTGGACTACCAGGCTGCGGTCATGAATACCGATGCCGCCAAGAAGGCCAAGGACAAGCTGCAGAGCGACCTCAAGGTGCAGAGCGATCGCATCGGCAAGCTCCGCTCCGAAATTGAGGCCATGGACAGCAAGGCCAAGAAAGATGCTGCCGTGATGAGCACGCAGGAAAAGCAGAAGCTGCAGAAGGACTACGAGGCCAAGGCCCAGGAGTACAACAACCTGATGCAGACCGTGCAGAAGCGCAGCCAGGAGATGCTGAGCGACCTGATGCAGCGCATGGGGCCGAAGCTGGAGCAGGCCGTGCTGGACCTGCAGAAGGCCAACAAGTACGACGTCATCCTGCAGCGGCAGGCAGCGGTCTATGTCGATCCGACCGTCGACATCACCAAGAAAGTCACCGACAAGCTGAACGCGGCCTCGGCTGCGCCCGCCAAGTAAGCAGGCGACCGTGACCGGATCCCTCGGGCTGACGCTGGCGGACATCGCCACACGACTCGGAGCCGAGTTGCGCGGCGATGGCGCCCGTGTGGTCCGCGGACTGCACACGCTGGCTGCTGCCGGCCCGGAGCACCTCAGCTTCCTGTCCAATCCGCTTTACAAGTCCGCTCTCCGGACAACGCGTGCCGGCGCGGTGATTCTGCGTCCCGAGGATGCGGCCGACTTCGACGGCGATGCGCTGCTGATGGCCAGCCCCTATGTCGGCTACGCGCAGCTCGCCGCCCTGTTCGACCGTACCCCGCGCCTGCCGGCCGGCATTCATGCCTCGGCGGTAATCGGCGAAGGTGCCGTCGTCGACCCGGCGGCGGCCATCGGCCCGCGTGCGGTGATCGGCGAGGACGTCGAGATCGGAGCCGGTACCATCGTCGAGGCCGGGGCTGTGGTGCAGGCGCGCACGAAGATCGGCCGCGACTGCCGCATCCGGGCCAATGCCGTGGTCTACCACGACTGCGTCATCGGCAACCGCGTCAACATCCACTCCGGCGCCATTATCGGCGGCGACGGCTTCGGCTTTGCCAACGACCGCGGCCGCTGGCGCAAGATCGCCCAGATCGGCCGGGTCGTCATCCACGACGACGTGGATATCGGCGCCAATACCACCGTGGACCGCGGCGCCCTTGACGACACCGTGATCCATGAGGGCGTAATCATTGATAACCTCGTCCAGGTTGCCCACAACGTGGTGATCGGCGCCCACACGGCCATCGCCGGCTGCTGCGGCATTTCCGGCAGCACCCGCATCGGTGCGCACTGCGTGCTGGCGGGCGGGGTAGGGCTGGTCGGGCACATCGAGATCGCCGACCGCGTAACCATCACCGGCATGACCATGGTCACCAAGTCCATCACCGAGCCGGGCAGCTACTCCTCCGGTACGGCCTTCGAGCCCAGCGACAAGTGGAAGAAGACTGCCGTGCGCGTCCGGCAGCTGGACGACATGGCCCGCCGCCTGCGCCAGCTGGAGTCAGAACTGGCCCATCTCCGCAAGTCTTCCGGTGACCCGGACTGATTGATTTTTCTAAGAAAAAGGCTGCGTGAGCGGCGCCCAGCCCGTACAATGGGCGCGTTTTTGCGGCAGGCACTACCGGCCCGTCGTATACCGGAATGAACAGGGCCGCACGCCATGATGGATATTCACGAGATCCGCCAGTTTCTACCGCACCGCTATCCCTTCCTGCTGGTGGACCGGGTCACCGAGGTACAAGCAGGCAAGTTCATCACCGGTTACAAGAACGTCACCATCAACGAAGAATTCTTTACGGGTCACTTTCCGGACAAGCCCATCATGCCCGGCATGCTGATCCTCGAGGCCATGGCACAGGTCGCCGGCATCCTGGGATTCCACACGACGGGCAAGCGTCCCGCCGACGGCTATATTTACCTTTTCGTAGGCGCGGACGAGGTGCGTTTCAAGCGCCAAGTCGTCCCGGGCGACCGTCTCGAGCTGCATGCCGAGGCCGGGGCCTCCAAGCGCAACATCTACAAGTTCAACTGCCGGGCAACCGTGGACGGCGAGCTGGCTTCCAGTGCCGTGATCCTGGTGGCCGAGCACGTCGTGTAACAACAACAGGATACCGAGAGCAGCGTGAGACATCCCACAGCGATCATCGACCCCAAAGCGCGACTTGCCGAAGACGTGGAAGTCGGGGCGTACAGCATCATCGGACCGGATGTCGAGATTGGTGCGGGCACGAAGGTCGGCCCACATGTCGTGATCAACGGGCACACCAGGATTGGCGAGCGCAACCGCATCTTCCAGTTCGCCTCCGTGGGCGAAGAGAACCAGGACAAGAAATACCGCGGCGAGCCCAC
>JAJNDL010000169.1 GCA_021156385.1 Moraxellaceae bacterium
CGGCGTGCTGCGCCGCGTGCTGCCCGAGTGGCTGGATTTCTTCCTCCCCAACTTCCATCCCTGGATGCACGACAACCGCCACTACCTCGACCAGATCGAAGGCCTGCTGCAGGACGTCGCCGCGCTGCAGAAAACCGCCGCCTGAGGGCGGTGTTCCGGGCAGTGCCCGCACGGTCGTGGACAGGGGAGCGTCTTTGCCGGCGATGGCGCTTCCCCCCTGGCCCGGCCATGCGCGCCCTGCGTCGCGCCAGAATTTCATCAAGCGCAGCGGCTGGAGTCGCCGACGCCGAAAATGCCTCACCTCGGGCGGGCCGGTGGCACGGGCCTTTAATCGCCTGAGCTGCCGGCTGCATGACAGCCCGTCGCGCTCAGCTCGAATGCACTGAAGATCCACTTCAACGAACCCTGCGAGCTTCTGGAACGCCCTGTGGCGGAGCGCGGCAGAGGTGTCCGACATGGGCGGGTGATCGAAGGACGCCTGACAGCGAGAAGCGCGCGGCATTCGACCGCGCCACACCTTCCGGCCGCCTTTCGTCGCTGTATTCGTGCTGCCGTCCCTTGGTGACGGCACCGGCGCCGGCGCGGCTGGACGAGCAAATTCCGCTTCCCTACTGTTGCCGGCAGAGGAAGTCTCCGCCGTGCCGGCGAAGACCCGCCGCTCCGCGCTGCCTGCCACGCAGCGCCAGGACAACAGGCCGTCCACGGCCGACCGCAGAGGGATCTCATGCTCACCCGTTCGCGCTCCGCCATTTCCGTGTCTCTCCTGCCGGCCCGTGCCCGCTAGCCGGCCGTGCATTCCCTCATGCGTCTGCGCCTGAACGGCGCGCACCGACTTCAGGTTCGGAGAACCCCTCATGTCTGACGTCCTGCTGTTGCTCGGTTTTCTCGCGGTGGTGCTGGTAGGGCGCTTCCTGCCGCGGCTCAGCGCGTACGTACTGGGCCCGGGCCTGCTGGTGCTGGCGGCCGCGCTGTTTGTCGTGGCCCGGCCCTGGTTCACGTTCTTCCAGTCGGATGGCTCGGCGGCCGGCATGGTCATTCCCATCCTGATGTGGATGCTGGTGGCCGGGCTGATCGTGGCCGGCCTGGTGCTGATCACGGCTGGGCGGCGGCGCATCCGGGAGGCGGAAGAGGAGGGCGAGCGCAGCGTCCGGCGCATGCGCTGGATCGAGCGCACCGTCATCGTGTTCGCCGCGGTGTTCGCGGTGTTGAAACTCGCGCCGGCGTTCTTCGGGCATGTGTCGCCTGCAGAGCTGCGCCGGGCGGTCGATTGCGACAGCGGTCTGCACGGCAGCAGCGCCTACCTTTATGGCGACCGCCTGCTGATGGCGCCCTGCCTGCCCGAGATCAACCTTGGTTTCGGCAAGGAGAAGAAGCCGCCGGCTATCGTCACGCAGCGCTACGTGCGCCAGGACGACGAGTTTCTCGGCATTGCACCGGACGACCGCGATGCCGACGCGCCATACCAGGTCGACCTGCGCTTTTACCGCGGTTCGCCCGTCTACCAGGACACGGGCAGTGCGGCGGTCTTCTTCGCGGCCGAATCCGGCGTGGTGCCGTCGGACCTCGTGGAAATGTCGCTGCCGCCGCAGCTGGCGCAGATGGCGGAGAAGGCAACGGCGCGTTTCCGCTGCGACGGCAGCGGCTTTACCGGGATGGCCGTACGCAGCACTGACGGCGTCGCCGTGGCCGATGCCGCGCCGGCCTGCCGCACGCTCTTTCCGATCCGCGGCATGGGCAGCCTCGAGGTCGTGGTCGAGGTCCGCAAGGGTGAAGACATGAACCGCGCGCTCGGCGAATCGCTGGCGCTGCTGGAGAAGCATGTGCTGCCGGCGAAGGCTGCGGCGAAACTGGCGCCGCGCCATGTCGAGCCGCCGGCGCATCACCTCTACGATCCGGCCGTGCTGCGCAAGGCCTGCCACCGCACCTTCCGGCAGTACGAGAACGGCGCGCTGGTGAAACTCGGGCACGAATGCAAGGAGAACACCGGCTTCGATGCGCACGCCTTCTACCGCGACAACTGCCGGGGCGCCGGCGATATCGACGAGCCCCACGCCCAGCTCAAGACCGAAGCGGTTTACGAGTGCCCGGCTGGCGAAATCGGCTCCTGCACGTTCCTCGAGCACCACTACCGTATCTACAAGTACCCGCTGCTCGTCATCGACCCGCAGACCGGACAGTCCAGCCCCCAGAAGGAGTGGCGCGGGCTCTGTCCGCATTCCGACCGGCGTTTCCTTGAGCACGCCGCCCGCTGATGACCACGAGGCCCCCATGATGCTGTTGATGAATAGCTGCCGTACTTTCGCCCTGCTGGGGATCGCCGCAGTGCTTGCCGCCTGCTCCGGGAAACCGGCTGGCCTCGACAGCACCCTGGACTGGGACGAGCCGCCCGCCGCCGTCGAGAAACAGCTCGAGGGAATCCTGCGGTCCCTCCCGGACCAGAACCAGACCTATTCCCTGCACCGCTACGTCATGTCGCCCCGCATCTCGCCACTGCCGGCAGTCGCCGAGCTGCAGAAGCGGCACCGGATGCTGCTCGACGGTGGCGTGCCGGAACTCACCGGCGCTGCCCGCGAGCAGGAAATCGCGCAGCTCGCCGCGACGCGGGAGAAGATTCCCGGCATGACGGTCCGGGAACTGCTGCACTGGCATTTCCAGGGGCGGCTCGCCGATGCACGCGCCCGGCTCGCAATCGTGCAGCAGTTCGGCCAGGCCAACCCGGTCAAGGTGGTGCAGGTGGTGCCGGAGGTGGCGTCCGCGGAGGGCGACGCACCGGCCAGCACGAACCAGAACCATGCCTTTCTCCTGTTCACGTTGCAGAACGGGTCGGCCTACGACCTGAAGGTGAAGGCGCTCTATGCGGATCCCTATGCCTTTGGCTCCCGCCTCGGCATCGAGTGCTGGCATTCCCGGAAAGCGCCGGACCTTGTCATTCCGGCCGCCGCCACCAGCGTGGAGCGGTTCAGCTGCCGCACCGCCTACGGGATGGAGGCAGCGGTCGCCTTCCTGAACGAATCGCTGGGCGACGTGAACTGGGTGGTGGAGATGCGCGATGGTGAACTCGTGACGCCGGGAACGACCACGGCCGTGCATTTCGACAAGGTGGAGGCCCGGGAGATCGGTGTGCAGATCGAGCTGATGGAAGGATGGCTGGCGAAGATGGCGAAGATGTAGCGGCGCGCCGGAACCTGCGCTTCAGGCAGGCGCGCGAAAAGCCGGCGGGGCGAAGTTCAGGCATCAGCCCGCAGTTTTTTTCGGCAACGCGTCACTCCTGCCGGAGCTCCGCCTGACGTAATACGGGGCCTTCGTTGCCCCGCCCCGGATCACTGCCTGCCGTCCGTGGCGGCCCGCGTTTACAAAACAAAATCCATGCGTTTAAGTTGCCCGGCAACGCTGGCGCAAACCGCCGGCAGCGCGCCGGCCGTCTGTGCCGGGCGTCCTGAAGCCCCGCCGCCGCGGGGCTTTCCACTGTTGCCGCTGGCCGGGACCCGGGAAATGCGTGACATGCCGAAGAACCTGATGGAGACGAAAGCCGCCGCCTCGCTGCTGGTGGTGCTGATCATCTTCTCCGTCATCTCCTTTTCCATCGAGACGCTGCCGGGCGTCGCGCCGTCCGTGCTGCGCTTCCTGGAAGTCGCCGAGGCCGTGGTGGTCGGCATCTTCACCCTCGAGTACGGCTATCGCCTGTACGTGGCGGAGGACCGCCGCCGCTTCGCCTTCAGCTTCTTCGGCCTTGTCGACCTGCTGGCGATCCTGCCCTTCTACCTGGCCTTCGCGATCGACCTGCGCGCGCTCCGGATGGTGCGACTGCTGCGCCTGCTGCGCCTCTTCAAGCTGGCGCGCTACTCGGCGGCGCTCAACCGCATGACGCGCGCGCTGGGCGCGGCGAAGGAAGAGCTGATCATCTCCACCTTCATGCTGGCGGTGTTCCTGTATTTCGCCGCCTTCGGCATCTTCCATTTCGAGCACGCCGCGCAGCCGGACAAGTTCGCCACCATCTTCGATGCGCTCTGGTGGGCGGTGGCGACGGTGACCACGGTGGGTTACGGCGACATCTATCCCGTCACGTTCGCGGGCCGCTTCTTCACGCTGGTGGTGCTGATCGCGGGACTCGGGCTCGTGGCGGTGCCGGCGGGAATCTTTGCGTCGGCACTGTTTTCGGTGAAGGCGGAGTCGGGAAAGGAAACGGTGCCAGCCGCTGGCATCGCGGTGCCGGAAAAGAGCCCGGTGGAGTAAGGTCGCTACCAGCAGGGAGGACATGCCTTCCCTGCTGGTAGCGACGCAATGCAGTGCCGTTTCGTCGCCTGCGTGCGCTCGCGCTGTCACGCTCGGGCGAGCGCGGGGTGCATGGCGGCATCGGGTTCAGACGCCTGCCGTGCCGCCGCCGGGCGTGCCGGCACCGCCAGTGCCGGTTCCTCCCGCACCGCC
>JAJNDL010000170.1 GCA_021156385.1 Moraxellaceae bacterium
CGGCCGGCCACGACTTCCGTGGCGAGATCGCGGTGCGTGGCGCTGACGATGCGCACGTTCACCGGCACTTCCTTGGGGCTGCCCACCGGGCGCACGGATTTTTCCTGGATCGCGCGCAGCAGCTTGACCTGCATCGGCAGCGGCAGGTCGGCGACCTCGTCGAGAAAGAGCGTGCCTTCGTTGGCGGCCTGGAAGAGGCCCAGCTTGTCTTCGGTGGCACCGGTGAAGCTTCCCTTCTTGTGGCCGAAGAACTCGCTCTCCATGAGCTCGGTGGGAATCGCGCCGCAGTTCACCGGCACGAAGGGCCGCTCGGTGCGCGGGCCGAGTTCGTGGATGAGGCGCGCGACGAGTTCCTTGCCCGTGCCGGACTCGCCGCTGATGTAGACCGGTGCCTGGCTGCGGGCGAGCTTCTGGATCTTTTCCTTGAGTTCGCGCATGGCCGGGGAACGGCCGAGCAGGCGGCTGTCCTCGGGGAATTCCTCGTCTTCCTGCTTCAGGCGCAGGGCGGTGTTGACCATCTCGCGCAGGCGCGGCAGCTCCACCGGCTTGGACACGAAATCGAAGGCCCCCGCCTTGAGCGCCGCGACGGCGGCCTCCATGCTGCCGTAGGCGGTGATGACGGCCACCGGGAGGTGGGGATAGTCGCGTTGTATGGTCTGTACGAGGCCGATGCCGCTGCCGTCGGGCAGATTCATGTCGGTCAGGCAGAGCTGGAATTTTTCCTTGCGCAGCCATTTGCACGCGTCCTCGACGGACTCGGCGCAGCGCGCGTCGATGTTCATGCGCCCCAGCGTGATTTCCAGCAGTTCGCGGATATCGGGTTCATCGTCGACGATGAGGGCCAGGGGTCTGCTCATATGGTTTTCTAGTTAGGTCAGACGTTCGGGGTGGGCGAAGGTGATGCGGAAACAGGCGCCCGGTTCCCGGGGAATATAATCCAGCCGCGCCTGGTTGGCTTCACAGATTTCGCGGGAAATGTAGAGGCCGAGACCGGTGCCCTGGCTCTCCGTGGTGAAGAACGGTTCGAACAGGTGGCTGCGCTGTTCGACAGGCATGCCGGGGCCTTCGTCGATGACGTCGAGGTGGGGCAGGCCGATGCCGGCGGCACGGCCGGCCTCCAGGCGGATCCAGGCGCGGCCGCTGCGCTTGCGGCTGTAGCGCAGGCCGTTCATGACCAGGTTGCCGACGACCTGGTGCAGGTGCTCGGGATCGAAGCGCACCATCAGGTCCTTCTCCGCGACATGCACTTCCATGTCGACTTTTTCGGGCGAGAGGTCAAGGTACTCGTCGCGGAAGGCCTGCAGCCAGTCGTGCAGCACGAAGGCCTGCGGGCTCGAGGGCTTGCGGCGCGACACGGTGAGCACGTTCTCGACGATGGCGTTCACGCGCCGGCAATGCTGCTCGATGATCTCGAGCAGGCGGCGGTCGGGACCGGCAATGGCGGGCGACTCGGCGAGCAGCTGGGTGGCATGGCTGATGGCGCCCAGCGGATTGCGCACCTCGTGGGCGATGCTGGCGGTGAGGCGGCCGAGCGAAGCCAGCTTCAGTTTCTGCGCCTGCTGGGTGAGCTGGCTGGTGTCCTCGATGAACAGCAGGACGGTATCGTTGCCCCTGTCCTCGGGAGAGAGGCGGGCGAAGTTCACCGTGATTTCGGGGCTTTCGGGCGCATTCTTGAACGGGAAGGGGCGCACGTTGGGGTTCTTCTGCCAGGCGAAGAAGGCGCCGTCGAGCAGCAGCGAAATGACTTCGAGCCGGGAGAACAGCGGAATCGGCGCATCCAGGCCCAGCAGCTGCTGGCTGGCCTCGTTGGAGAGCAGCACCTGGCGGTGTTCGTCGATGGCGATGATGCCGGTGCGCATGCGGCGAATGATCTGCTCGTTGAGGCGCTGCAGGTTGGCGATGTCCTGGGCACGCTGCTCCGCCAGTTCCTCGCCCTGGCGCATGCGGTGCGCGATGAGCTGGCTGAACAGCGCCACGGCGAAGAAGCTGATCCCGAGGATGGCCGCCTGGCCCAGTGCCTCCAGCAAACGAAGCTCGCTCGTGCTGATGGCGAAATAGAACTGCTCGTAAAGCAGGCCGATGGCGGCCACGGCGGCGATCAGCGCGCCCAGCCGTCCGGAGAGCAGGATGTTGCCGGCGGCAATGGTAACGATGAAGAGCAGGCTGATTTGAGTGTTGATGCCGCCGCTGGAATGCGTCACCAGGAGGAGCACCAGCAGGTCCGTGAGCAGCAGGATCAGGCTGTAGATGGTGAGCTGGCGGCGCGGCTGGCGCAGCAGCAGCGAGGCCGAGACCGTGGTCAGCAGGTAGCCGAGCGCGGTGGCGAAGAACAGCGGCGGATTGTGACCGCCCACCATGGGCGCACTGGGCTGCAGCGTGAACAGCCCCAGCAGCAGCACCGAGAGCAGCAGGCGGTACCAGGCGTAGATGCGCAGCAGCCGCCAGTCCTCGCTCCCCTTGCGCTGCAGGTCCACTAGCGCTGCTCGCGGAGATGGGCGTCGCGATGCGCTTCGCAACAGAAGAAGTGACCGCGCGACTGCGTGCTCTCGCCTTCCGGCACATGCACCTGGCAGTAGGCGCAGCGGCGCATGACCTGCTGCTGCGGCGGCTCGACACCGGTACGGCCGGGACCGGGCAGCCCCAGTGCCCGCCGCACGAAATGGAAGGCGATCACGGCGAGCGCTGCCAGGAGGATCAGGCGGAGCAGCAGCATGCAGGCATCCTTGGGCAGGGTGGATAGTGGTGATTCGGGTCCTAGTCTATCCTAAGCACCCCCTCGTTTTGCCAGTTGCCCTCAGGATTGCCATGACCGATGCCGTGTTGCGAATTGCCATAGCCCAGGCCGATTTCCTGGTGGGCGACATCCCGGGCAACATGGAAAAAATCCTCGGCCTCGCCGTGCGCGCGCGTGACGAACAGGAGGCCGGCATCGTCGTCTTCCCCGAGCTGGCGCTGTGCGGTTATCCGCCCGAGGACCTGCTGCTGCGCCCCAGCCTCGATGGCCGCGTCGAAGCGGCCCTGGCCCGGCTGGCTGAAGTGGGGGGCATCCACATCCTGCTCGGTTATCCGGCCCGCCGCGAAGGCCGCCTCTGCAACCTCGCCGGCGTCTGGCGCGATGGCCAGTGCCTGCTCGAGTACGCCAAGCAGGAGCTGCCGAATTACCAGGTCTTCGACGAGAAACGCTATTTCGCGCCGGGTACCAGGCCCGCCGTGCTCGACCTGTGCGGCCACCGCGTCGGCATCACCATCTGCGAGGACATCTGGCACGAGGGCCCGGCACAGGCCGCGCGTGAGGCCGGTGCGGAGCTGCTGATCAACATCAACGCCTCGCCCTTCCACCAGGGCAAGCAGGCCGAGCGCATGGCCGTGGTCGGCACGCGGGTGCGCGACACGAAGCTGCCGGTGGTGTACGTGAACACGGTCGGCGGCCAGGACGAGCTGGTGTTCGATGGCGGCTCCTTCGTGATGAACGCGGACGGGCAGGTGATAGCCGAGTTGCCGCGCTTCGAGGAGGCGCTGGCCACGGTGGAGTTCGGCCATGACGGCTTCCACCCCGGCGAACGGGCAGCGGCGCTGGCCCCCGAGGCCGAGGTGTACAAGGCGCTGGTGCTGGGCGTGCGCGACTATGTCGAGAAGAGCGGCTTTCGCGGCGTGGTGCTGGGCCTCTCCGGCGGCATCGATTCGGCGCTGACCCTGGCCATCGCCGTGGATGCCATCGGTGCGGACAAGGTGCAGGCCGTGATGATGCCCTACCGCTACACCTCGACGATGAGCCTCGAGGATGCCGAGGCCGAGGCACGCATCCTCGGCGTGCATTATTCCGTGCTGCCGATCGCCTCCATGGTCGAGGCATTCAGCGCTGTCCTGGCGGAGGAGTTCGCCGGCCTGGCGCGCGACAAGACCGAGGAGAACCTGCAGGCGCGCTCGCGCGGCGTGCTGCTGATGGCGATTTCCAACAAGAAGGGCCTGCTGGTGCTCACCACCGGCAACAAGTCCGAGATGGCGGTGGGCTATGCCACGCTCTACGGCGACATGGCGGGCGGCCTCGACGTGCTGAAGGACGTGCCCAAGACGCTGGTCTTCCGCCTTGCGGAATACCGCAATGCGCTGACACCGGAGGAGCCGCCGATCCCGCAGCGCGTTATCGACCGCCCGCCCTCCGCCGAGCTCGCGCCCGACCAGAAGGACGAGGATTCGCTGCCTCCCTATCCGGTGCTGGACGCCATCCTCAAGCGCTATGTGGAGGAGGACGAAAGCGCGGAAACCATCGTTGCCGCCGGCTTCGACGCTGCCACGGTGATGCGCGTCATACGCATGGTGGACGGCAACGAATACAAGCGCCGGCAGGCGGCCATCGGCCCCCGGATCAGCCGCCGCGGCTTTGGCAAGGACCGTCGTTATCCCATTGTGAACGGGTGGCG
>JAJNDL010000171.1 GCA_021156385.1 Moraxellaceae bacterium
CAGGGCCAGGGCGCGCGCGGCGGCAACCGCAAGCCGCAGTCGCGGCGCTGACGGCAACGCCGCACCACGCTCCTTCCCTCCGCTGCCCGGGAGACCGCCATGCCCAGCCCGACTCCGCCCAACCTGACCGAGAAACTGCGCCGCCAGGAAGAAAAGGCGCGCAACGACCGCGAGCGCCACCTGCGCCAGCTGCGCGAGCGCGGCGACCTGCGCGGCGACGCCGCCACCGGCGCCAATCCGCTGGGCGGCCGCACCAACTTGCGCGAGCGCGACAAATAGCGGACTCGTTGTCCGGCCGGTTGCGATTGCGTAGCAGCGCCCCGTGCCGCCGGATTCTTGACTAGGCTTGCGAGAAGTTGCGGCAGGCGAGCCCGCCCTTGCCGTCTCCTTCCCAGCGGCTGACGTCGATGAAAGCCAAGAAGCCCCGCCTGCCCGGCCAGGACCTCCCGCTGCAGGAGATGCAGGAGGAGCTGGCCGACTACCGCAGCCTGTTCGTCAACATGACGGAAGCGTTCGGACTGGGCGAGATCATCCTCGATACGGCCGGCCGCCCCGTCGACGTGCGCTACCTCAAGGTCAACGAAGCCTTCTTCCGCGAAACCGGGTTGCCCCGCGACATCCTCGGGCGTCCGGCCCGCGAGTTCGCCCCGGACCTCGAAAAATCCTGGCTAGACCGCTTCAGCACGGTCGCGATGACCGGCGCCCCCCTGCATGTCGAAGACTACAACGCCCACACCGGCCGCCATTACGACGTGTACTGCTACAGTCCGCGCCGCGGCCGTTTCGCGGTGCTGTTCCGCGACATCAGCACACGCGTGCGCATGGAGCTGGCGCTGCGCGAGCGCGAACAGGAAATGGAGCTGCGCGAGCAGACCCTGCGGCAGATGGTGGGCGGCCTGCCCGGCCTGGTGTGGACCGCCAGCGCCGACGGCCGGCCGGACTACCACAGCCCGCAATGGGAAGTGTTCACGGGCGTACCCGCGGCACAGCTGCAGGGCCAGGGCTGGCTCGCGGTCGTACATCCGGAGGACCGCGACCGCGCGCACGCCGCCTGGGAGCGCTCCGTCCGCACCGGCTCCGCCTGGCCCGCGGATTTCCGCATCCGCCGCCGCGACGGCAGCCACCACTGGTTCAAGGCCTACGGCACGCCGCTGCGCGACAGCCAGGGCAAGGTGGTGCGCTGGTTCGGCATCTGCATGGACATCGACAACCTGAAGCAGGCGGAAGCGGCACTGCAGGAGGCGCAACAGCGCTATCTCGCGCTGTTCAACAACAAGAGCACCGCCGTCATCCATTGCCGCATCGTCACCGACGCCGCCGGCCGGCCCGAGGACTTCGTCTTCGAGCGTGTCAACGACACCTACCTGCGCATTGTCGGCGTCGCGCGCGAACAGGTCGAAGGCCAGCGCGCAACCAGGGTCTTCCCGGGCTTGCGCGACAGCACGCACGGCTTCGTCATCGACCTCTACGGGGAGATCGCCCTGCACGGCGGCGAACGCCAGTTCGAGGCGCGTTTCGACTACACCGGGCAGTGGTACTCGATCTATGCCTACAGCCACAAGCGCGGCGAGTTCACCGTGCTCTTCTTTGACATCACCGAGCGCAAGCTGGCCGAGGCCGCGCTGCGCCAGTCCGAGACCGAGCTGCGCGCCACCTTCGAGCAGGCCGGCATCGGCGTCGCGCGCGTCGACCGCAACCTCGCCTTCATGCAGGTCAACCGGACCTTCGCCGAGATGGTCGGCTATGCCGCGGAGGAGCTGCAGTGCCTGCACGTTTCCAAGATCGTCCACGCTGCCGACCGGCCGGCCAGCGCCGAACGCTTCCACAAGCTCTACGCCGGCGAAAGCGAGGGCTTCTCCGCCGAGCAGCGCTATGTGCACAAGGACGGACGGCTGGTATGGGTGCGCTGCACCGTCTCGCCGATCCGCAATGCCGGCACGGGCGCCATCACCGCGGCGGTGAAGTTCGTCGAGGACATCACCGAGCGCAAGCGCACGCGTGCGCTGCTCGAGGGCTTCTTCCGCCAGGCCGCGGTGGGCATGGCGGTACTGGATACCGACAGCCGCATGCTGCGCGTGAACCAGCATCTCTGCGACCTGCTGGGCTACGACAAGGCCGAGCTCAAGGGCCTGCACTACATGGACCTCAACCACCCCGACGAGGTCGCGGCCGCGGCCGCGTGCTTCCGGCAGCTGCTGGACCGCGAGATTCCCGACTACACCGAGGAGAAGCGCCTGCGCTGCAAGAACGGCAGCTACCGCTGGACGCTGATCGCCGCCGCGCTGATCACCGACCGCGGCGACGGCGCGCCCTACGTCATCACCGTGATCCAGGACATCCAGGCGCGCAAGCAGCTCGAGCACGACCTGCGCGAGGTGCAACGCGACCTGGAGTCCCGCGTGCAGCAGCGCACCGCCGAGCTGCAGGCCGCCAATGCCGCGCTCCGCTTCGAGAAGGAGCGCCTGCGCATGGTCCTGGAGACCGCGGCCGACGCCTATGTCGCGGTGGACGAAACCGGTGTCATCGTGGAGTGGAACGCGGCGGCGGCAGCCATGTTCGGCTGGACGCGCCAGGAGGCGCTGGGTCTCGACCTCAGCGACACCATCATTCCCGAACGCTATCGCGCGGAGCACGAGCGCGGCTTCGCGCGCTTCGCCGAGACCGGCGCCTCGGCCGTGATGGACCACGTGCTGGAACTGCCGGCACGGCGGCATGACGGCAGCGAGTTCCCGGTGGAAATCACGCTCAACGCCAACCGCATCGACGGCCACTGGCTGATCAACTCCTTCATCCGCGACATCACCGCGCGCAAGGCGGCGGAAACCGCGCTGCAGCAGGCCAAGGACAACGCCGAGGCCGCCAACCGCGCCAAGACCGATTTCCTCGCCACCATGAGCCACGAGATCCGCACGCCGCTGAACGGCGTGATCGGCTTCACCGGGCTGCTGCTCGACGGCCCGCTCGGCGAGGAGAAACGGCATTACGCCGAGCTGGCGCGCCAGTCCGGCGAATCCCTGCTGCACCTGCTCAACGACTTCCTCGACTTCTCCAAGATCGAGGCGGGGCGGCTGGAGCTGGAGCCGGTGCCGTTCGATCTCCACCTCGAGGTGAGCCAGGTGCTGGCGCTGGTGCAGCCGGCCGCCACCGCCAAGGCGCTGGCGCTGCAGAAGCGCATCGAGGTGCCGCACCGCCTGCGCGGCGATGCGGCACGGCTGCGCCAGATCCTGCTCAACCTGCTCGCCAACGCCGTGAAGTTCACGGCCCGCGGCAGCGTCACGCTGTGTTGCGCCGAAGCCGGGCGCAACGAACAGGGCGTGCGCATCTGCTTCCAGGTCATCGACACCGGCATCGGCATCGACCCCGCCATCCGGCCCTACCTCTTCCGGCCCTTCGTGCAGGCGGAAGCCATCACGCGCCGCTTCGGCGGCACCGGTCTCGGCCTCGCCATCAGCAAGCGCCTCGCCACCGCCATGGGCGGCGAGATCGGTTTCCGCAGCACGCCGGGCGAAGGCTCCACGTTCTGGGTGGAGCTGCCCTTCGAGCTCATGCCGGCGGAAGGCGAGCCGCTGCCCGATGCCAGCCTGGCCGAATTCGTGGCGGCGCCCGAGGGCGCGATCCGCGGCCGCGTGCTGGTGGCGGAGGACAATTCGGTGAGCCAGATGCTCGCCGCCGAGGTGCTGAAGCGACTCGGCTGCCAGGTCGACGTGGTCGGCAACGGCGTCGAGGCGGTGGAGGCCTACCGCCAGCTGCCCTACGACCTCATCTTCATGGACTGCGACATGCCGGAGATGGACGGCTTCGAGGCGACGCGGCAGATCCGCGCGCTGGAGACGGACAGCCGCCATGACATCGGCCCGCCTGCCGGCCACCCGCATGTCGGCCACCCGCACGTCCCCATCATCGCCATGACGGCGTCGGCGCTGCAGGGCGATCCCGAACGCTGCATTGCCGCCGGCATGGACGACTTCATGTCCAAGCCGCTGCGGCTGCAGCATCTCGGGCAGGTCGTGAACACCTGGCTGGCATCCGGTGACGGCGAGGTGCCGGCTGCCGGCAAACCGCCCGCAGGCAATTGGTAAAACCGGCCGGATGCGTTCTCCCTGGCAGGTGATGGACCGCAGCGCGGGATGCGCAAGGCAGAAAAGAACCTGCGACTACAACAAGGATGTCTCCTGCCGGCCCTGCTGCCGGCCGGCGCGAGCGCACGCCCGGCGATCCGTACCCTGCATTCGACGGCCACACCACGCCCGACCTCAACCTGCGCCACCAGCCCGGCCAAGGACTCGAGGTCTATCTCAGCGGACGCAACCTCCTCGACGAGGACATCCGCGAACCTGCCGTCTCGCCGCTGCCGGATAGCGTGCCGCTACCGGGGCGCAGCGTGAGCCTCGGCTTCAGCAAGGAAAGATGAGCGCGGCCG
>JAJNDL010000172.1 GCA_021156385.1 Moraxellaceae bacterium
CCGGTGTGCCGGCCCTGCCCTCACCCGCCCAGCGACACCGGCACGAAGCCGGGCGCCGCAGGCGCAGGTACGGGCATGGCAGGCGGAGTCTCGGCAGGAGTTTCCTGCGGCAATGCATCGGTGCCGGCCGGCGTCGCCGGCGGCAGCGCGGCCGGCACGGGCGGTGGCGGCAGCTCGGTCAGGGCCTGGTAGCTGGTGGTGTCGATGGCGGCGATGAAACCCGCGCTCTCCTCGAACTTGGCGTAGCGGCCCGGCATCAGCACGGCGAGGCGTGCCATGCTGCGGTCGATCCAGCCGTTGTAGAGGCCGCGCGGAATGAAATCGATGTTCTTCTGGTGGATCTGGATGGCCTTCTCCTCGAAGGGATAGGCCTGCTCGTCGAGCGCCTCCTCGTACTGCTCCGCCTCCAGCCCGGCAAGGTCGGCCGGCCGTTCGGATTTCTTCAGCGCGGTGCTGAAATCGAAGTAGAGCTCGGCGATGTAGAACGTCGCGGCGGCGGTGACGTCACCCACCTCGTACTCGACCAGCTTGCCGAAGGCCGTGCTGGCGGCCTTCATCGCCGCCTTCTTCTTTTTCAGGGCGACATCGAAGGGCTGCGTCAGCTTGATGGCGGCGAACTCGGCGAACAGCGGCTCGGTCAGCTCGAGCGCAGCGGTGGCGCCGAGGTAGCGCGTGCGCTCGGTGCGGCCGCTGCCGGCCTTGAGGTCGGCATCGACGATCAGGCGCAGCTCCTTCAGGTAGCCGTCGCGGTCGCTGCGCGCCTTGAGGATGCCGGCGACCTTGTGGCGCAGCTCGAGCGCGCCTTCCACCGGCAGCGGGAAGTAGGCGATGGCGCGGCGGTAGACTCCGAGCGCCTTCTCCGCTTCCTGCGCCGCGAGATAGAGCTCGGCCGCCGTCTGCAGCGCGGCACGGCGCGTGGGCTCGTCCTTCGTCTCGGTCTCGATGCGCTCGTATTCGGCGGCGGCCAGCGCCGGCTTGCCGGCCTCCTGGTAGACGAAGGCGACTTTCTTGGTGACCTCGGGCTGCAGCGCATGTCCCGGATGGTTCTTGCGGAAGGCGAGCAGCACGGTGGCGGCACGTTCCCAGTCCTTGAGGCTGACCAGCGCCTCGGCGGCGTCGTAGTCGGCGGCGGGACGGATCTTCGCGGTCGGCGCGGCCTGGCCGACGCGCAGGAAGTGGTTCGCGGCGGCATTGAAATCGGCGGCGGCCACGGCCTGCTCGCCCTGCTTGTAGATGGAGGCCGCGAGGCTCTCCACCAGCGCCGCCTGCGCCTTGTCGTCGGCGGCGGTGAGCTGCAGCACGCCGGCATAGCCCTGCTCGGCATCGGCATAGCGCGCCAGCTCGAAGGAGGCATGCGCGATCACCAGCCAGGCGCCGCGGCGCAGCGGCGCGTCCGCCTGCGGGAACATGGCGAGCATCTTGCGGCCGTTGGCGACGGCGGCCTCGTAGTCCTTGAGGCCGTAGAGGTCGTCCAGCGCCGCGCCCATGACCAGCGCGGCCTTCTCGTGCTGCGGGAAAGTCTCGGCGAAGCGCAGCGAACTCGCGATGGCGGCGCGGCGCACGCCGTCCTTCTGCGTCGCGGCCACCGCCTCGAGCTGCTGGCGATGCGCGTAGACCGCGGCATAGCCGGCGGCAGCGGCGCGCGGATGCGCGGCATAGCCGTAGGCGGTGCGTTCGTATTCCTGCGCGGCACGGGCGAAGTCGCGGTTCTCCAGCAGCAGGTCGGCGAACTGGTGGTTCATGCCGGGGGCTTCGCCGTCCTGCGGGAAGGAGTCGAGGAATTCGCCGTACCAGTGCGTGGCCTCGGCGAAGTGTGCCGGTTTCTCCTTCTCTTCCGACTTGTCCTGGTAGAGCGCGTGGTAGTGGCTGGCCAGCTCCTTCAGGTTGCCCTTGAGGTAGCCCAGCACCTGCGGGTAGGCCGTCCGGTCGTGGTGCTGCCAGTACTCGGCCTTCAGGCCGTAGCGGTGCGCGTAGTTCTTGTTGGCCTCGATCACGAGCTGCGGGAAGTCGCCCTGCTTGTAGATCTCGATGACGCGCATGTCGAACTGCGGCGCCACCTTGTGCCAGGGGTTCTGCTTCACGAAGGCCTGGTAGGCCTGCGCGGCGTCGGCGTAGCGGCGCTTCTCGAGGTAGTGCTCGCCGAGGTTGCCGTAGATGCTGACCTCGTAGCTGCGCCGGCCGTGCTTGCGGAACCAGGCGTCGACGGCGTCGGCGCCGCCCTCGGCGGAGAAGCTGAGGCTGATGACGCGGTAGGTGTCGTCGACGCGCTTGCGCTCGAACTCGTCCTGCGCCTGCTCGAAGTCGTAGCCCGTCTTCACCTTGTAGTCGAGCAGCGCCATGAACTGCCGCAGGGCCTCGTCGTGCAGGTCCTGCTTGTAGAAGGTCCAGCCCAGCTTGTAGAGCGCGAGCTCGTGGTAGGCGGAGTGCTCGCCGGCCTTCGCGATGGCGGCATAGGCGGCTTCGGCGTCGCGGTACTTGCGCCGGGTGAAGTAGTACTCGCCGCGGCGGAACTGGATCTCGTCGGCGTAGCGCGAGGCCGGATAGTCCTTCGCCAGGCGGTTCATCACGGCCATGGCCTCGTCGACCTGGCCGAGCTCCTCGTGGGCGCGCGACATCTGGTAGAGCACCTGGTCGTTGCGCTCGTAGTGCGGGTATTTGGCGAGCAGCTGCCGGTAGAGCTGGATGGCCTCCAGCGCGCCGGCGTTGTGCAGGTCCATGCCGGTTTCCGGCAGCGCCAGCGGACGCTCGCTCGCGGCAAGGGGCGTGGACTGCGTGGTGCGTTTCTCGAATTCGCGCTGCGACTCGCGCCCGCCCGCGGCGAGAACCACCGGCGCCGGGATGCCGGTCGTGGCGGCAGCGGGCGCGGACAGTGCCGACGGCAGCGCAGCCGCGGCCGGAACCGGCAGGCGGCTGCCCGGACGCGCGCCTTCCAGCGTGCCGTATTCGCGCTCCAGCTTGAGGTCGGCGAGGCGGCGGATGGCCTCCGGCGTCATCGCCGATTCCGGCGTCTGCTCCAGGAATTTCTGGTAGCCCTGCATCGCCTTCTCGATGCCGCCCTCGACGTGTTCGTCGCGGAGGTCCGGCGTTTCGTGGCGGAGCTGGCCGATGGTGCCGCGCTCCACGGTGGCGCAGGAGGCGAGCAGGATGGCGCTGGCGAGCAGGCCGAGCCGCTGCAGTTTCATTTCCGGCCCTCCCCGCCCTGCTGCGCCTTGATGGCGCGGTCGTAGCTTTCCGCCATCGCGAAGCGCGCCTGCACCTGGTATTCCTCCAGGCGGCGGCGGCGCTGCTCGAGCTCCTGCACGGCCATGCGCTCCAGCAGGTGACCCTGCTGCGTCATCAGCAGTGCGACACGCTCCTGCGCGGCCTTCAGGCGTTCGCGGTTCTGGCGGATGCGGCCGTCGTAGCCGGCATAGCTCTGCGTGGCGGCCTGGCGGGCGCGCACGAAGGAGTCGTGGCGCTTTTGCATCTGCGCGACATCGGCATCCAGCGCCCGCAGGTGCTGCCAGGCATCGGTGAGGCGCTGGTCATAGTTGGTGTGGATGTCCCAGCGCAGCACGCCCTGCAGGCGGCGCACGCGCTCGCACTCCGCGCCGGCCCTGCCCTTGCAGCGCGCCGCGAGCTTGCCGAGCTGCGCCCCCAGCACGCGCTCTTCCGCCGTCATCAGCAGTTCGGGCCGCGGCGCCACCAGCAACTGGTGCAGGCGCTTGTCCAGGCTCTCGCGCTGGCCGAGGCGCAGGCGCAGCTGCGCGTCGAGGGCGCGGAAGCGCGCATCCATGGCCGGCAGCAGCGGCTCGTAGTAGCGGCGGCGCAGCGCGGTGAGGTCCTCGAAGGCGTCGAGGTCGCGCTCCCAGACGACGAGGCGGCGGCGCAGATCCTCGAGGTCGAGGTAGTTCTGCAGCGAGGACTGGAAATCGTTGGAGGCCATGAGCTCGGCGAGGTACCAGGTCTCCGGCGCCTGCGGCAGCTCGCGCAGCTTGATCACCCAGTTGCGGTCCTGCTTGATCTCCTCGCGCGTCAGCGCCTTGAGGAAGGCACCGCTGCCGATGCTGGCGACGGAGGCGTCGAGGCGCAGCAGTTCGCTGTCGAAGGATTCCAGTGCGGCGCCGTAGAGCAGCGCGGCGCGGCCGTGCATGTCCAGGCGCGCATAGGCATACGGCACGCCGAGCAGGCTTTCCTGCACGGCCTTGTCGGTGGCGTTGCGCCTCACCAGCAGGCTCCAGGGCACGAGGGCGCGATCGAAACGGCCCTGCGCGACATCGGACCAGCCGGAGCCCAGCAGGGCCTTGTCGGAGAAGGGGCCGCTGAGGCGCACGCGGTCCAGGTACTGTTTCGCGTCGCCGGCCTTGTTGCCCTGCAGCAGGCGGTAGCCGAGCACGAGGTTGGCCTTGTCGCGGATGGCGAGCGTGGCTTCGT
>JAJNDL010000173.1 GCA_021156385.1 Moraxellaceae bacterium
GCCCACTTGTGGATCTGGTTCGCATTGACGGTGACGAATACGAACAGCAGCACCCATCCGCTGAACATTTCCGTCCACAAGGTCAGCAGGACCGTCAGCAGGCCCACCAGAAGCAAGTCATGCGAACTCTCCCACCAGCTCTTGGCAAGAAAGGCGCGGGGGCGGGCATGATGCTGCAGATTCTCCTCGGCAATCCTGCCGAACAGCGGCATGCCGGGGCGGGCATAGGCATCCTCCAGCCAGTGCACCAGGCCGGACACGAAATCCGCAAGGATGACGGTGAAGAACAGCTTCAGAAAGAACATGGATTGCTCCTGCAGTCTTTGTTGTGTGCCGCCTTTGACAGGCGACTGTGCGCAGGATGCAAACCGGCTTCTCGGAAATAAATACCAAAGTTAAAGAGTATCGCTTTATGATACTTGGCGTATTGATCACCGATGCCTGGAGGGAGACGGAATGGCCAACGCGGAGCAGCTGGTGTCAGCCCTGAAGAAAGTTCTGAAGACGAGGGGATGGACCTATGCCGACATTGCGCAGGGTCTGGGTCTCAGCGAGGCCAGCATCAAGCGGCTCTTCTCGGAGCAGACATTCACGCTGCAGCGGCTCGATGAAATCTGCCGGCTGCTGGACATGGACCTGTTCGAGCTTGCGCGGCTGGCACGTGGCGAGTCGGAGACCTTGCGGCAGATGACTGTCGCGCAGGAAGCACTGCTGGCTGCCGACCGCAAGCTGCTGGCGGTGCTCTACCTGCTGCAGAACAACCGTGACCTGCAGGCAATAGTGGGCGAATACCAGATCAGCGAGACGGAATGCATACGCCTGCTCGTGAAGCTGGACCGGGCCGGGCTGATCGAACTCCTGCCGGGCAACCGGGTTCGCCTGCGTGTATCGCGCCAGGTCAGGCATCGTCCCAATGGACCGTTGCGCCAGCGCCTGGGCGAGGAAATGGTCAGCGATTTCCTCTCCGTCCGCTTTGATGAACACGGCGGACACTTTCGTTTCGAAGTGGGTGAGCTTTCGACGGCCACTGCCGGCATGCTGATGCGCAAACTGGATCGCCTGGCGGCGGAGTTTGCCGAGCTGTCGGAGCTGGACATGCATCTGCCGCCAAAACAGCGCACGCTTTACGGCATCGCGCTGGGCCTGCGCCCCTGGAGCGGCGCGGCAGAGCTGGCGGGATTGCGGCGGCGGACCCCCGCATCCGGCCGCAGCCAGTGATGCATCTGGCGGGCGGGGGCCGGCGACACCGGCAGTGTTTCCCGGGGCACTCCATTAACGACGCTTGGGTCAGCGCGAGACCGGCCGCCGATTGCGTCAGTGCGGTCGCTGCTCCCCGGTGCGTTCCTGGCGGGACTGGCCCGCTTCCAGCGGTGGCGTACCGTCGTGCATGCCTTGGCGGATCATGCGGCGCAGCTCGGGTGTGTCGGTTTCGCCATGCACGGCAATGGCGTGCTGGCAGGCTGCCTCCAGCAATTCTTCCTCGCTGTCGGCAGACAAGGCCACGGTACATCCGCTCTTGCTCGGGATCTCCCGGCAATCCACATACTTGCGTGTCATGCTAACCTCCCGCGTCATCCCTGCGCGCCGATGGCTGTCCGGAACTTCCCTGTGCCTCCGGTCTAGTCCCGCTTCGGCGGGTCTGCAAGCTCGGCCGCTCCGGCATTGCACAAGCGCGAGGCGAAACCGGAAGACAGAGGTGTGCAATCCCTTGCACGATCGAATGAAAGACCGGCATCCGACATGAACAATCCTTCCTGCGTCGTCATCGGTGGCGGGCCCGCTGGCCTGATGGCTGCCGAAGTACTCGCCGCGGCCGGACTGCAGGTCGACCTGTACGATGCCATGCCTTCGGTGGGACGAAAATTCCTGCTGGCCGGCATCGGTGGCATGAACATCACGCATTCGGAAGCATTTGACGACTTCGTGTCCCGCTATGGCAGACGCGAGAATGAGCTGCGCGAGCTGTTGCAGGATTTCGATGCCGATGCGTTGCGCGCCTGGGTGGCAGGCCTTGGCATACGCACTTTCGTCGGCACTTCGGGAAGGGTATTTCCGGAAGAAATGAAAGCAGCGCCGCTGTTGCGGGCATGGCTGCATCGTCTGCGCGAAAGCCGCGTGCGTTTCCATCAGCGGCACCGGTTCACCGGCTGGAGCGAATCGGGAGAAATCTGCCTGGACACCCCCGGGGGCCTGCTGCGGCGGCGCACCGATGCACTCGTGCTGGCACTCGGCGGCGCGAGCTGGAGCCGGCTCGGTTCGGATGGCGCCTGGGTGCCGTGGCTCCGTGCAAACGGTGTAGCGGTGGCCGACCTGAAGCCGGCCAATTGCGGCTTTGAAACCCGCTGGAGCGATTATTTCCGTGAGCGGTTTGCGGGTGAACCGCTCAAGTCCATCGTCGCCTCCCTTCGTGTCGGCGACGGGGGCACGCACATGCGCAAGGGCGAGATGGTCGTGACCGCTGAAGGAATCGAGGGCAGCCTCGCCTATGCACTGTCCGCCGTGTTGCGCGAACGCATTGCATCCACAGGCGAGGCGGAAATTTTTCTGGATCTCCTGCCGGACCGCACGACCGAAGCACTGGCAAAAGCACTGGAGTTGCCACGCGGCAAGGATTCGCGCAGCAATCACTGGCGCAAGCGGGCCGGTCTCACGGGCGTGAAGGCGGCGCTGCTGTGCGAGCTTCTGGATGCCCGGACGCTCGATGCACCGCAATTGCTGGCCGCAGCCATCAAGCATCTCCCGTTGCGTCTGCACGGTACGCGGCCCCTGGAGGAAGCGATCAGCACGGCAGGCGGGGTCTGCTTCGAGGTGCTGGACCGCAACCTGATGCTGAAAGGCATGCCCGGGGTTTTCTGTGCTGGTGAAATGCTGGACTGGGAGGCGCCAACCGGCGGCTATTTGCTGACCGCCTGTTTCGCCAGCGGCCGCCGGGCGGGAGAGGGGGCGGTACGCTGGCTGCAGGAAAGCGCAGGCAGCACGGATGCGGAGACGGCAGGGTGACCTGGTTCCTGTACGTGCTCGAGTGCAGCGATGGCAGCCTCTACACCGGCATCACGGTAGATGTGGAAGCCCGCTTTGCGGCACACCGGGCAGGCAAGGGCGCGCGCTATACGCGTTCGCGTCCACCGACACGTATCGTGGCCATCGTCGAATACCCCGACCGCTCTTCAGCCAGCAAGGCCGAGTCGCTCGTGAAAAGGATGCCGCTCCCACGCAAGGCGAGAGTTTTGCGCACTTAATGCGCCCAAAGAAAAAAGCCCCTGACAGGGGCTTTTCTCATCGTCCTTGCCACTCAGTCGGCAGTGATGTCGATCACCTTCACCGAGCCGTCCACCAGGCTTCTGTCGAGATACGAGATTGCGCCCGGCGTACTTGCCACCATGGCCTTCACATCCCCCGCCTTTACCTCTCTCGGCGGTTTGGCCTTGCCGGTGAAGATCATGCGGGCCCAGTACTTTTCCACCTGTTCGGGCGACTTCTTCAGCACCTGCTGCGCGAACTGGTCCTTGACGGCACCGGAGACATCCAGCGGGAGGGCGGCTGTACCGTTCGGAAACTGCCGCGCCTGACCGAAGAAGAGGCGGCTGACCTGCGACTGCGGCAGGCTGCTGAGGCCGACGCCAGGATGAGCAACCAGGACGACCTCGGCCTGGGCGTGGGCAGCGAACGACAGGAACGCGGCTGCCAGAAGAAAACGGATGTTCATGTCATTTCCTCCTTAAAATGCCGCGTTGATGTTGAAGGTGATGACCTGCGTCGACTCGTTGCTGCCCGGCGGAGTATTGAAGTGTCCCGTCGAGTTGCCGAAATCGGTGAGGTGATCGATTTCGAACTTCACGCTGACATTGCGGGTAGCGTCGTAGCGGAATCCGAGCGAGTAGGAAGTCTGCTCCTGACCGGCACAAGCCACGTTCATTGCCGCGGACAAAGCCGGCACGGCCGGGGCGAGCTGGGACTTCAGCACCAGCGCATTGGTTTCCTGATTGATGATTGCAGTCTGCATGGCGGCGAGGCCGAGTTGAGTCGAGTACGCTGCCATGTTGTTTGCCGCCAGAGCCGCATCGGCCGCCGCATTGGCTGTGGCCTGTGCGGCTACCGCAGCACTGATGGCGGCGGTATGGCCTGCAATCTCTCCGAGCAGGGCATTTCCGTTCGCCACGCCCTGGCCGAGCTGCGCATAGCACTCGTCCGAGTTGATCGAGTTGATCTTGCCGGCCATGGCGTAGGGCAGCCATTTGCCGAAGTAGTGGCCCAGCGTGACGTGTCCGGCCTGATAGTCGGGAATCATGCCATCGACGGTCTGTTCTCCATACTCGACAGCGGCGAACCAGTTGCCGTCGTCGTAGGTAACACCGACGTCGGCAAAGGTCGCGACGCCGTTTTGCAGGCCGATATCGGTATTGAACAGGCCGAAGAGATACGCGAGCTGTTCCGGAGGCAACCCGTTCGCATTCTGGTCATAGCTGAGATCGACCTTGCCTCTGCTGTAGCCGCCGTGCAACGACAGCGAGCCGTTGGACAGCGTCAGGTTCAAAGAAGCGTTGTCCTTGAGCTTTCCGTTCAACTTAGCGACTTCAGCGCCGCCAACCGAGAGCTGCGTATCGAGGGTCCAGGTGCCCAAGGGCTGCCGATAGAGGAGGTCGAGCCCGTCCAGGCTGGAAAACGCAGCGCTCTGCGCGTACAGCTCGGCAGGCGGACGTGCCCAGGGATAGGACTGGCCGACACGCAGGCTCTCTGAGTACATGAACATCGGCAAGGCAAAGCGGCCAGCGCGCAGGCGCAGGTTCTCGCTGGCCTGGAAGGCGAGGTAGCCCCACTCGAGCTTGGTGTCGAAATTCTCGCGTCCAGAGGACACAAGCTGGCCTACAAGGTCGAACTTGTCGGAAAGCTCGTAGCTCAACTGTATGCCGAGCACGGAATCGTGGCTAAGCGATCCATCCTCGTCGATGCCGCTGTCGGGGTAGCGCGCATCCATCAGGTATCTGCCGCCGAAATCGTTGGTCACCCAGCTGCCGCCCACCGTGGCAAAGCCGTTGACCTTGAGATTGGGCAGGATCTCGTCAGCCAGAGATGGCGCGGCGATGCCGGCCATGGCGATTGCAAGCGCCAAAGGGGCAAGTCTCTTGGACTGCATGGAAAGCTCCGCTTCTAATTATTGGAATCGGGAGGTCTATGCTTCGGGCAAGGCCCCGCAAGGGCCTTGCCCTCGGCACAGGCTGTATCAGTCGGTGACACTGATCACTTTCACCGAGCCATCCACCTGGTTCTTGTCGACGTACGACAAGGCGCCAGGCGTGCTGGCAACGACAGCTTTCACATCGCCCGGTTTCACTTCGCGCGGGGGCTTGGCCTTGCCGGTGAAGATCATGCGGGCCCAGTACTTTTCCACCTGTTCGGGCGACTTCTTCAGCACCTGCTGCGAGAACTGGTCCTTGGCGGCACCGGCAACGTCCACGGGCACGGCCCTGCTGCCGTTGGGCAGCTGTTCGGTCTGGCCGAAGAAGAGGCGGCTGACCTGTGATTGCGTCAGGCTGCTGACGCCGATGCCGGGATTGGCGATCAGCACGAGTTCGGCCTGGGCGAAAGCGCTCAACGAAAGGGCCGCGGCGCCGAGAAGAAAACGGATTCTCATGGTCTCTCTCCTCAGAAGGCCGCGTTGAAGTTGAGCGAGAAGACGTTGAAGTCTTCCAGCGGGGCATTCACCGTCGGATCCGTGACGAAGCCGGTCGAGTTGTCCGGATTCTTCACGTGGTCGACCTGCAGCTTCATGCTGACGCTCTTGGTGAGGTCGTAGCGCATGCCTAGCGAATAGGAGGTCTGTTCGCGTCCGGAGCAGTTGGCAACGACATTCTGGAGCCCTGGTAATGCCTGCTGCTGGATCTGGTCGAGTCCGACCGTCTTGAGCGTGGCCTGCGCGGTTTCGCTGGCGATCAAGGCGGACTGCATGGCAGCGAGGCCGAGCTGGGCCGAGTAGGTTGCCATGTCGTTCGCTGCCAGTGCCGCATCGGCGGCCGCACTGGCTGCAGCCTGAGCGGCTACTGCATTGCTTATGGCGAGCGAATGCGCAGTGATCTCGCCCTGCAGCAGGAATGCCGCGCCGTTGGCATTGTTGACCGCAACGTTCTGATGGGCCACGCAGTCACCATTGTTCATGGTGTTGGCCTTGGCGGCAGAAATGAAAGGCAGGGCCTTGCCGACATAGGCACCTACGGTCAGATAACCGGCATCCCAGTCTGGCGCCCAGCCTTCGGTGCGGAACTGGCCGAATTCACCCGTGATCAGTATTGATCCGTTGTCGAAGGAGAATCCGACGTCTGCGAAGGTGGCCTTGTTGTCCTTGGTGCTGTAGCCCGGGCTGCCAAATTGCTGCAGCAGGTAGTTGGCCTGCTGGACTTGAGTGCCGTTGGGATCGGCGCCGAAATCCCAGTCCAACTGCGACGAGCCGTAGCCGGCGTGCAGGGTCAGGCTGTCGCTGGAGAGGTTCAGGTTCAGCCCATGGGCATTCCGGCTGCGGCCCCAGGCCTCATTGGCGCCGCCGAAATAAAGTTGGGCTTCGAGGCTCCAGGCGTCGGTCAGCGAGGTACGGAACTGCACGTCGAAGCCGTCGAGGCTGCGTTGTGGCAGGCCGGCGTAGAGCTCGATGGGCGGCCGTACCCAGGGATATGCCTGGCCGACGCGCTGTGATTCGGAAACCATGAAGTAGGGAGCCGCGAAGCGGCCGGCACGAAGGCGAATGTTGTCGTTCAGGCGGTAGGCGACGTAGCCCCATTCCAGCGACGTGTCGTAGTCCAGCTTGGCGTCCGAGACGAGCTGCCCGACCAGGTCGAACTTGTCGGTGAGCTGGTAGGTGAGCTGGACGCCCAGCACCGTGTCATAGCTCGGGTCGATCTCGTCGGTAATGGCGCTTTCGTTGAAGTAATCACGGTTGTAGTCGCCACCGTTGACGTCATCCACCATCGTGACGCCGGCGGTAGCGAAGCCGTTGATCTGGAGTTTGCCGTTGTTGTCTTCGGCCAGTGCAGTGGCGGACAGACTCGCCAGCGCAACAGCCAGGGCCAGAGGACGTGGACTCTTCAGGGGCATGGGGGGCTCCGCTTTCTATTTATTCGAGGTGCGTCGGTGCGTCCCTGCCCGGTTCGCATATGAGGCCGGTCCATGCCCTTGGACGGGCCGTTGCGCGCATATGCGTTGATTGGAGGCTGCCGATTTCTGTGAACCAGCGCACGCTCCGGCGGACTAATCGCATTTGGAATGGATGAACGGAAGGAAATCAAACCCGGCCTGTGTTACGGGAGGCAAGCTGTGATTCGGGCTTACCCCGGAACCGGAGGGGCAGGTCTGCGGGAGCCGGTATTTGCGGCCGGCGCAGGTCGGCCGGCACGCAGAATGCCTCTGGCCAGCATGGCACTCAATTATTAAGGAAGCTGCGAAGAGTGGTGCCCGGGACCGGCTTCACATTGCCGCCTCTAAGCTTTGTTATTGCTGGCTTCTGGCATAGGGCTTAAAAACCTTACTCACAAGGTTACTCAC
>JAJNDL010000174.1 GCA_021156385.1 Moraxellaceae bacterium
TCCGGACTACACCAGCGTCATCAACGACAAGCAGTACAACCGCATCCAGGGCTATCTGGAAGACGCACGTGCGCAGGGCGCGAAGATCGTCGAGATCAACCCGGCCAACGAGAAATTCGCCAATACCCGCAAGATGCCGGTGACGCTCGTCACCGGGGTGACGCCGGACATGCAGATCATGCAGAACGAAATCTTCGGTCCGGTGCTTGCCGTTACCGAATACAGCACGCTGGACGATGCGCTGCGCTTCGTGAACGACCGCCCGCGCCCGCTGGCGCTGTACTACTTCGACTGGGATTCCGGCCGCGCCGATTATGTCGCCGCGCATACGCACTCCGGCGGCATGTGCATCAACGAGACGCTGAGCCATGTCGGTGCTGAAGACCTCCCGTTCGGGGGCGTTGGCGCCTCCGGCATGGGCCGCTACCATGCGAAGGAAGGCTTCATCTGCATGTCCAACGCCAAGGCCGTGCTGGAGAAGCCGCGGCTCTACTCGATCCGTTATGTGCTGCCGCCCTTCAACAAGAGCGTGCACAAGATCCTGAAAGGCTTCCTGCTGAAGTAAGGATCGCCAGAAAGGCGGGGCACGGTCCCGCCTTTCCATTTCTGCGTCAGAGATTCACGACACTAGAACTAAATATTCAGAGAGAATGACAGTGACTGCTCCTGCCTCCGGCCGGCCCATGGAAGTTTCGCGCCGGCAACTGCTGCGACTCGGATTGTTCGGCTCGCTCGCCCTGTCCACCATTTCCGCCACTGCCCTGCTCACCGGCTGCAGCAAGGTTGCCGTCGCGACCGGCTTCCGGGTGTTGCGCGAAAGCGATCTCAAGGTGCTGCGTGCCCTGATCCCGGTGCTGCTGGCCGGCGAAATCCCGGCCGGTGAGCCCGGCAAGGCTGCCGTGGAGGAAACGCTGCACACGCTCGACAACTTCCTTGCGCACACCAGCCTGGTTGGCCAGAAGCAGCTCGGCCAGCTCTTCGACCTGATGCACATGCCCGCGACGCGTTATGCAGTGGTTGGTCTTTCCAATGACTGGGACGAGTCGTCGGCCGCCGACATTGCCGGCTTCCTGGACCACTGGCGGGCCAGCCGCTTCGAGACGTTGCGCGTGGGCTATCTGGCACTGACGCAGATGCTGAACATGATGTGGTACATGCAGCCGCGCTCCTGGGCCGCCATCAATTACGTGCCGCCACGAGTCGTGGGCTGAGGACGCAGACATGACCGAGATCAAGGGCATCAAGGATTTCTTTGCCGAAGGCATCGAGCAAGGCTGGAAGGCCCAGCATGCCGGCCTCCTGAAGAAGAGCGAGAGCGTCGAATGCGACGTGGTCATCATCGGCACGGGTGCCGGTGGCGGCACTGCGGCGGAGATTTTCGCGCTGGCCGGGCTCGACGTGGTGATGATCGAGGAGGGGCCGCTGCGCACCAGCCGGGATTTCCGCCTCGATGAGCGCACCGCCTACCAGGACCTCTACCAGGAGGGCGGGGGCCGAGCCAGCAAGGATGGCAGCATGACCATCCTGCAGGGGCGCGCCGTGGGCGGCTCGACGACCATCAACTGGACTTCCAGCTTCCGCACGCCCCCGCTCACGCTCAAGCACTGGGCTGATGTGCACGGTGTGAAGGACATGGGGGTCGATGCGATGACCCCCTGGTTCGCGCAGGCGGAAGAGCGCGTGAACATCCGTCCCTGGGAGATTCCGGCCAACGCCAACAACACGGTGCTCCGTGCCGGCTGCGAGAAGCTCGGCTGGAGCTGGGGCGCCATTCCGCGCAACGTGGTTGGCTGCTGGAATCTCGGCTATTGCGGCATGGGCTGTCCCACCAATGCCAAGCAGTCGATGCTGGTTACCACCATTCCCGAGGCACTGAAGAAAGGTGCGCGCCTGTATCACCGCGCGCGTGCGGAGAAGCTGCTCGTGGAAGGCCGGCGTGTTGCCGGCGTGACCTGTGTCGGCATGCAGGAAGACGGCGTGAATACGTCCGGCGTCACGCTGACGGTGAGGGCGCGTCATGTCGTGGTCGCGGGTGGCGGCATCAACAGTCCGGGGCTGCTGTTGCGCTCCGAGGTGCCCGATCCGCATCGCACCATCGGCAAGCGCACGTTCATGCATCCGGTGAATGCCGTGTTTGCCCAGTTCGAGGAAGGTATCGAGCCGTGGTCCGGTGCACCGCAGTCGATTTATTCCGATCACTTCCAGTGGGTGGACGGCGCGGCCGGCCCCATCGGCTTCAAGCTCGAGGCGCTGCCGCTGCACCCGGGCCTGGCCTCGAGCCTGATCGATGGGTATGGCGCGCAGCATGCGCAGGAAGTCCGGCAGCTGCCAAAGACCAATGCGCTGCTCGCGTTGCTGCGTGACGGTTTCATCGAAGACAGCCCGGGCGGCAGCATCAGCCTGCGCGACGATGGCGTGCCCACCGTGGATTATCCGATGACGGACGCGCTGCGCGACGGGCTGCGCCGTGCCTTCCTGGCGATGGCCGAAATCCAGTTTGCGGCGGGGGCGAAAGCCGTCCGGCCGCGCCAGCTGGGCGCGCCTGCCTATTCCTCGTGGAAGGAGTGTCGCGAGGCCATCCTCGCGTACCCCATCGAGAAGTTCCGTACGGGAATGGGCTCTGCCCATGTGATGGGCGGCTGCGGCATGGGCGAGGATGTGAAGCGCTCTGTGGTGAATAGTCAGGGGCGCTTCCATCATCTCGAGGGGCTGTCCGTGCTGGACGGTTCGATCTTCCCGACCAGCATCGGCGCGAATCCCCAGCTCTCCATCTATGGCCTCGTCCGGAAGCTGGCGACGCAGCTGGCAAAGGAGCTGAAGTCTGCTGCCGGCAAGGCGGCCGTTGCCTGAGGCGATGACTGAAGCGGCCGGGCCGGCAGAGCGGGAATCGTTCTGTCTCGGCGGGTTGCCGGGGCGCGGCCATGACAGAGGCCGGCCGTGATTCGGTGTAATACTGCCGGCCTGCTCGTTGTCTTTGCCTTAGCCGGGTGGGCGCAAAAGGGGCACCTGCCCGGGCGTTGCCAGCGTAGTGCGGGGAAAGGGTTTCCGTTATCCTGCGGCCCTTACTTCCTGCTGCAAGAGCTGCCCGCATGAGCCGTACGCGCATTGTCTACCCCGGTACATTCGATCCGATCACCAATGGGCACAAAGACCTTATCGAGCGTGCCGCACGCATGTTCGATCATGTCATCGTGGCCGTGGCGGCCAACCAGAAAAAAGGACCGATGTTCTCCCTTGAGGAGCGGGTGCAACTGGCGCGCGACGTGCTCTCGCATCTGCCGAATGTAGAGGTGCAGGGTTTCTCCAAGCTGCTCGCGTTCTTCGTGAAGGAGCACAATGCCAACGTTGTGCTGCGAGGCCTGCGCGCCGTCTCCGATTTTGAATATGAATTCCAGCTGGCCAACATGAACCGCAAGCTTATGCCGGATTTCGAAACGGTCTTCCTGACGCCGGCCGAGCATCTCTCCTACATTTCATCGACGCTGGTGCGCGAAATTGCCGTGCTGGGCGGTGACATCACCCAGTTCGTGCCGCCGCAGGTGGTGGAAGCGTTCCAGCAGAAGCTGGGCAAGTCGTGAGGGTAGGATGGCACTCAAGATCACCGACGAGTGCATCAATTGCGATGTTTGCGAACCTGCCTGCCCGAACCAGGCCATCTCGATGGGGGCGTCGATCTACGTCATCGATCCCGACCGCTGCACGGAGTGCGTGGGGCACTTCGATGAGCCGCAGTGTGTGAGCCTCTGTCCGGTTGACTGCATACCTCATGATGAGAGCCATGCGGAGAGTCGTGAGGAGCTACTCGAAAAGTACCGGCGCCTGAATCACCCTGCCAAAAGATCCACCCCATAAAAAAGGCCGCATCATGCGGCCTTTTTTATGGGTAAAGGATCAGTTTGAAGCAGTCTCGCTGCCGGCGACCTGCTTGTCTCGCCACTCATGCTGGATGGCGGTACAGCCGAGGCAGCGGACGAAGGTCTGCTTCGCCGGGCCAACGACCAGCATCTTGCCGGCTTCCGTCACATTGCCACCGAGGGCGGAGAAGGGCAGGGAGGCCAGAAACACTGCCGTGCCGCCGGCGGTCAGCACGAGCAGCAGCGGACGGGCAAGAATGGCATCACCCAGCATGGCGGTAGCGGTGGGGCGATTGTTGACCTGGTCGTCGAGATTCTCTTCCGCAGAGGCCGGAACCGAAGCCACGCCCACCATGAGGCTCACGAGCAGGGCAAGGAGGCGGCGCTGAATGGATTCCATCGTTTTATCCCTCAATAAGGCAGGCGGTTTTCTTGTTGGTTGTTCCGGGCCTTCGGTTGGGCACTTCTCATAACCGGTGTTAGAAAGTCGCCCCAAAGGTCTGATACTTCTGGACTTTATCGACTCTAATCCGGCTGT
>JAJNDL010000175.1 GCA_021156385.1 Moraxellaceae bacterium
GCTCAGCCGCTACGAGGACCGCGACTTCACGGCGCTGGTGATCCCGCAGCCGAACTTCTTCGGCGTGCTGGAAGAGGTGGATGCACTCACCGACTGGGCACACTCGCAGAACATGCTGGTGATCGGCTGCGTGAATCCGATGGCGCTCGCCATCTTCTCGCCGCCCGGCGATTGGGGCCGCAAAGGCGCCGACATCGTCGTCGGCGAGGCGCAGCCCTTCGGCATCCCGCTCTCCTCGGGCGGTCCCTACGTCGGCTTCGTCTGCACCAAGATGGAGTTCGTGCGCCAGATGCCGGGCCGCCTCATCGGCCGCACCGTCGACCTCGAGGGAAAGCCGGGCTTCGCGCTGACGCTGCAGGCCCGCGAGCAGCATATCCGCCGCGCCAAGGCGACCTCCAACATCTGCACCAACCAGGGTCTCGCCATGACGGCAGCGACGATCTACGTCAGCCTGCTCGGCGCCGAGGGCCTGGAGCGCGTCGCGCTCGCCGCGCACCACAACATCCGCGAGCTCGTGCAGACCACCAGCCGCATCGGCTCCATCGCCCGCGCCTTCAACCGTCCGGTTTTCCACGAGAAGGTGCTGCGCTTCGACAAGCCGGTCGCGCCGGTGCTCGCGCACATGGCGAAGAGCGGTGTGCTGGGGGGTTACGATCTCGGCAAGGACTACCCCGAGCTCGGCAACGCGCTGCTGGTCTGCACCACGGAAACCAAGACGGCGGCCGATCTCGATCGCTACGTGAAAGCCCTCGACCGCGCGCTTCTGGAGACCTAAAAAATGACGCTTATTTTTGAACGCTCCGCCAAGGGCCGTTATGCCCACTCGCAGGTCCCGCGCCAGCGCCACGACCTGACCGACGTTCCCGAGAGCCTGCGCCGCAAGAACCGCGCCGTGCTGCCGGAAGTTTCCGAACTGCAGGTGGTGCGCCACTACACCAACCTCTCACGCAAGAACTTCAGCATCGATACCCAGTTCTATCCGCTGGGCTCCTGCACCATGAAGTACAACCCGCGCGGTGCGCACAAGGCGGCCATGCTGCCGGGCTTCCTCGCGCGCCATCCGCTGGCGCCGCTCACGCACTCGCAGGGCTTCCTCGCCTGCCTGTACGACCTGCAGGAAGTGCTGATGGAGGTCACCGGCATGAAGGGCGTCTCGCTGACGCCTGCCGCCGGGGCGCAGGGCGAATTCGCCGGTGTCGCCATGATCCGCGCCTACCACCTCTCGCGCGAGGATTTCGACCGCACCGAGATGCTGATTCCCTCCACGGCGCACGGCACCAATCCCGCCACCGCCGTGATGTGCGGCTACAAGGTGCGCGAGATCCCGACGCTGCCCAACGGCGACGTCGACCTCGAGGCGCTGAAGGCCGCCGTGGGGCCGCAGACCGCGGGCCTCATGATGACCAACCCCTCCACCTGCGGCGTGTTCGAGCAGCAGATCGAGGAAATCGCCCGGACCGTGCACGAGGCCGGCGGCCTGCTCTACTACGACGGCGCCAACCTCAACGCCATCCTCGGCAAGGTGCGTCCCGGTGACATGGGCTTCGATGTGCTGCACATGAACCTGCACAAGACTTTCGCCACGCCGCACGGCGGCGGCGGCCCGGGTGCGGGTCCGGTCGGCGTCAGCGAACGCCTGCTGCCCTTCCTGCCGACGCCCATTGCCGGTCGCGATGTCGACGGCAGCTACTACTGGGTCGGTCCGGAAGAGCTGCCGCAGAGCATCGGCCGCCTCTCCGCCTTCATGGGCAATGCCGGCGTGCTGCTGCGCGCGTATTACTACGGCGCCGCACTCGGCCGCGAGGGCCTGCACCGCGTCGGCGAGTTCTCCACGCTGAACGCCAACTACCTGATGGCGCGTCTCGCCGCCGAAGGCTTCCAGCTCGCCTACCCGAAGCGTCGCGCCTCGCACGAGTTCATCATCACGTTCGCGAAGGAAGCCAAGGAGCTCGGCGTCACCGCGATGGATTTCGCCAAGCGCCTGCTCGACTACGGCATCCACTCGCCGACGACGTACTTTCCGCTGCTGGTGCCGGAGTGCTGGCTGATCGAGCCGACCGAGACGGAATCCGTCGACGAGCTCGACGCCTTTGTGGAAGCGCTGGTGAAGATCCGCGAGGAAGCGCGCAAGACGCCGGACGTGGTGCGCGGTGCGCCGCACACCCAGCCGGTTCGCCGCCTCGACGACGTGCGCGCGGCGCGCGAGCTCGACCTCAAGTGGACGCCGGTGCAGGAAGCCGGCTGACAACAATGGTGTTGAACCTCGCCCCTGGTCCTTCACGGCCGGGGGCGAATTTTTTTCAGGTGACACGATGTCCTCGCTCTCCCGTCTCAAGCTGAAACCCCACGAAGACCGCCGTCTGCGCGAAGGTCATCTCTGGATCTATTCCAATGAAGTCGATGTCGCCGCGACGCCGCTGAAGAATTTCGAAGCCGGCGAGCAGGTGCTGGTGGAAGACAGCAAGGGCAAGGTGCTGGGCATCGCCACCGTCAACCCCAATACGCTGATCTGCGGCCGCCTGATCGGGCGCGACGAAAAATATCCGCTCAGCAAATCGCTGCTCGTGCACCGCCTGCAGATCGCGCTGTCGCTGCGCGAAGCGCTCTACGATGCGCCGTACTATCGCCTCGTCTATGGCGACAGCGATTTCCTGCCGGGCCTCGTCATCGACCGTTTCGGCGATGTCTGCGTCGTGCAGATCGCCAGCGCCGGCATGGAGCAGGTGAAGGATGCCATCGTCGAGGCCTTGCAGCAGGTCGTGAAGCCCGCGGGCATCCTGCTCCGGAACAACGGCAAGATGCGCGAAGTCGAGGGCTTGGAAAGCTATGTCGAAGTCGCCGCGGGCGAGGTGCCCGACGAGGTGCTGCTGGAAGAGAACGGCGTGAAGTTCCTGGCACCGGTGCGGCACGGCCAGAAGACCGGCTGGTTCTTTGACCACCGTGAAAGTCGTGCCGCCCTGAGGCGCCTGGTGCAGGGCAAGCGCGTGCTTGATGTGTTCTCCTACGCGGGCGGCTGGGGCGTGCAGGCCGCTGCCTGGGACGCCAGCGAAGTCATCTGCGTCGATTCATCGGCGGCCGCGCTGGAGATGGTGGCGAAGAATGCCGCGCTGAACGGTGTCGGCGACAAGGTCAAAACCCTGCAGGGCGATGCGTTCGAGGTGATGGCCTCACTGAAGCAGTCCGGCGAGAAATTCGACGTGGTGGTGCTGGATCCGCCGGCCTTCATCACGCGCCGCAAGGACCACAAGAACGGCCTAGCGGCCTACCGCCGCGCCAACGAGATTGCGCTGCGCCTGATCGAGAAAGATGGCCTGCTGGTCTCGGGATCCTGCTCGCTGCACCTGGCGCGCGAGGAGCTGGTCGACGTGATCCGCGCCAGCGCCCGCCACATCGACCGTGCCGTGCAGATCATCCATCACGGCCACCAGGGGGGCGACCATCCCATCCATCCCTCCATTCCGGAGACGGAATACCTCAAGGCCGTGTTTGCGCGCGTACTTCCGTCCGGCGTGTGAATGTGAAGGCCGCCTGAGCCATTCGGCAAAAAAGCCCGCAATGCGCGGGCTTTTTTGTTTCCGGCTGCAGCTACAGCAGGTCGATGCCGAAACGTTGCATGAGCAGCGCAAATCCCCAGAAGCAGGTGGCGGTGAGCACCACGCAGCAACCCAGCGTCGGCCAGAAGCCCAGGCGCGGCAGGAGCGCCGGGAAGACGAGGAACATCGGCAGTGTCGGCAGTACGTACCAGAACGTATACCAGGCGTGGTTGGCGATCCGGCTGGTCGGCTGCTTCTCGACGTAGAGCCAGCACAGCACCAGCAGCGTCACCAGCGGCAGCGAAGCGATGAGCGCTCCGGCCTTTTCGTGGCGCTTGGCAACTTCCGATACCACCACTACGACGGCGGCGGTCACCAGGTATTTGACGATGACCAGCGTCGGCATGGCGCTCAGCGCAGGAAAAGCCGGTAGGCCGGATTCTGCGTTTCTTCCTGGAAGGGATAGCCCACGGCCTTCAGTGATTCGAGCAGTTCCCGGTGCGGACGACCGCCGAGCTGCAGGCCGACCAGCACGCGACCGTAGGCGGCGCCGTGGTTGCGGTAGTGGAAGAGCGAGATGTTCCAGTCCGACTGCAGGCGTGTCAGGAAGTTCATCAGCGCGCCGGGCCGTTCCGGGAACTCGAAGCGGAACAGGCATTCATCCGTCAGGCCCGCATGGCCGCCGACGAGGTGGCGGATATGCAGCTTGGCCATCTCGTCGTCGGAGAGGTCGAGTGCGGCATAGCCCTTCTTGTCCAGCGCGCCCTTGAGGTCGCGACGCTCGTCGTCGCCGTGGCGCAGCTGCACGCCGACGAAAACCTGCGCCTCCC
>JAJNDL010000176.1 GCA_021156385.1 Moraxellaceae bacterium
CTCCAGGCGGACGACGTCGGCCTCGGGGAAGTCGCGCTGGAACTCGTGGATGTTCTCGATCTTGGCGCCGCGCCAGCCGTAGATGGACTGGTCGTCGTCACCGACCACGGTGAGCATGCCGTCCGCGCCGACCAGCATGCGCAGCCAGGCGTACTGCACGGCGTTGGTGTCCTGGAACTCGTCGACCAGCACGTGGCGGAAGCGGCGGCGGTAGTGCTCGAGGATGTCGGGCCGCTTCAGCCAGAGTTCATGGCTGCGTAACAGAAGCTCGGCAAAGTCCAGGGTGCCGCCACGGGCGCAGGCTTCTTCATAGTTCTGGTAGATGCGCACCATGGTGGACAGGAAGAGGTCGCCGTTGTGGCTGATGTGCTGGGGCCGGCGGCCTTCGTCTTTCTGGCTGTTGATGAACCAGGCGGCCTGGCGGGCCGGCCACTTCTCCTCGTCCAGGCTGAGCTCGCGGATGACGCGCTTGAGCAGGCGGACCTGGTCGTCGGCGTCCAGGATCTGGAAGTTCTGCGGCAGGCCGGCGTCGGCGTAATGGGCGCGCAGGAAACGGTGGGCGAGGCCGTGGAAGGTGCCGATCCAGAGGTTCTGGGTGGGAATGCCGAGCAGGCCTTCCAGGCGATGGCGCATTTCCGCTGCCGCCTTGTTGGTAAAGGTGACGGCCAGCACACTCCAGGGCGAAAGTCCGTGCTCCTGGCAGAACCACGCTATACGTGTAGTAAGGACCCGTGTCTTGCCCGAGCCGGCGCCGGCCAGCACCAGCAGGTGCTGGGCGTCGGAGGTGGCGGCGGCGAGTTGCGCCGGGTTGAGTCCGGCAATCAGGGTTGAGCTTTGCATCGCTTTTTATTCCAGGGGTCCCGCGTGTTTCTACGCTTGCCACCCCCCTGAACAGGGGGGATGATGAAGATGCCTACGGACAGGTCTTTCGGGCAGCCAAGCCGCATTGATCGGAATATCACCAGCTGGTCGGGCATTGGGTTAACAATCCCTTACCGTCGGTGCTATCTTCCTTGCGAGTGTGCCTTTTGCGCACCCGCCTCAATGATTCCAGGCCACGGACGCCTCCAATAATAAGAAGTAACAGGGGAAGAAGTCGTATGTCCGTGAAAAAAGACGGCGAAGTTGTCGCCGAACATTCCCGGCATCCAGGCAATGCCCCTCCGGCGCCCGCGGCGACGGAGGCCGCACTGGAGCTCATGCAGAACCGGCAAATCTACGATCAGCTGCCGGCGTTCATCGTAGTCACCACCGTCTCGGCCTTCGCCACCGTCGCGCTGTACTGGAACAACGCCCTGGTCAACCGCCTGCACCTGCAGGTCTGGCTCGGCCTCTTCCTCGCTTTCATGCTGGTGCGCGCCCTCGTGGTGTGGCGCCTGCCGCGCCACGCCACCTTCGCCTCGCGCCAGGCGCGCTACCTGGTGTCGCTGTCCGCCGGCGTCACCGGCATGTTCTGGGGCGCCGCCACCATCCTGTTCAATCCGGATCCGTTTCCGCTCGGGCCCGAAAACGGCGAGACACTTTTCATCGCCGCCCTCTTCGGCGCCATGCTCGCCAGCCAGGGCATCGCCGCCATGGCCTGCTATGGCGCGCACTACCCGTCGTTTCTGGCCTTCGTTATCACGGCGTTCGTGCCCGGGCTGGTCCATATCACCCTGCAGCCCTCGCCCACCGCGCAGGGCGCGGCCGCCATCGGCGCGCTGCTGCTGGTCATCCTCGCGTTGAGCTGCCGCCGCATCAACCTGAACATTACCGCCTCGCTGCGCCTGCGCCTGCGCAACGAAGACCTGATCAGCTTCCTGGAGGGCTCCAAGTCCGAGATGGAGGCGATCAACCAGAAGCTGGCGCTGGAGATCTACGACCGCAAGAACGCGGAAGTGCGCCTGCACGAAATGAACGACAACCTGGAGCGCAAGGTTGCCGAACGCACGCAGGCCCTCTCTACGCTCAACGACGCGCTGCGCCAGAGCCAGGAGCGCCTCTCGCTGGCCATCGATGCCTCCGGCATCGGCCTCTGGGACTGGGCCCTGCCCACCGACGACATCTACCACTCCAATTTCGAACAGCTGCTCGGCTACTCCAGCAAGGAGCTCACCGGCTTCATGGGCCACCTGAAGCCCCTCGTGCATCCGGACGACTACGCGCTGGTGAAGAAGGCCATCGTCGCCCACCTGCGCAAGCGCACCCCGACCTACCACGTGCAGTACCGCATGAAGCACCGCCGCGGCCACTGGATCTGGGTGGAAGACAACGGCCGCGTGGTGGCCTGGAACGAGGAAGGCCGCGCCATCCGCATGATCGGCACGCGACGCGACATCACCAAGGAGCGCGAGCTGGAAGCGCGCCTGCGCCTTGCCGCCTCCGTGTTCCACCATGCCGCCGAAGCCGTGTTCATCCTCGACCGCGAGCTGCGCTACGTCTCCATAAACCCGGGCTTCACGCAGATCACGGGCTACACGGAGGCGGAAGTCATCGGCAGCTGCATCACCGACCCGCGCCCGCACTGCCCCGAGGTCCACGCCACCTACACGCAGGTCGCGCAGGCGCTCACGCAGCAGGACGAATGGCAGGGCGAGTTCAACGAATACCGCAAGAACGGCGAGGCCTACCCGCAGTGGCTGCACCTCACCGCGGTGCGCGACGACAGCGGCGAGATCACCCACTACATCGGCCTCTTCAACGACATGACGGCCCGGCGCGAAGCCGAAGAGCGCCTCCGCTACCTCTCCAACTACGACAAGCTCACCGGTTTCGCCAACCGCAACCTGTTCCGCGACCGCCTGCACGCCGCCATCTCGCGCGCCCGCGACGCGCACCGCCAGGTCGCGCTGCTCTACATCGACCTCGACCGCTTCCGCCAGATCAACGACACCCTGGGCCACGAAGTCGGCGACGAGCTCCTCAAGAAGGCCGCCAAGCGCATCAGCTCGGTGGACGCCAACATCGACACGATTTCCCGCATCGGCGGCGACGAGTTCACCATCATCGTCGACAACTACGAAGACCGCACCGCGCTCGAGCACTTCTGCGAACGCATCATCGCCGAGCTGCGCCGGCCCTTCCGCATCGGCGAGCACGAGCTCCTGCTCGGCGCCTCCATCGGCATCTCGGTGTTCCCGGACAACGGCCGCGAATTGCAGATCCTGCTCAACCACGCCGACATCGCCATGCACCAGGCCAAGCGCCTGGGCGGCAACACCACCAAGTTCTACACCAACGACCTGCGCGTGGCCTCGATCGAGCAGCTCAACCTCGAGACCAGCCTGCGCAAGGCGATCTTCCGCGACGAGTTCGTGGTGCACTACCAGCCCAAGATGGAACTCGCCACCAACCGCATCGTCGGCGTGGAAGCGCTGGTGCGCTGGCAGCATCCTTCGCTCGGCCTGCTCTTTCCGGGCGACTTCATTCCGCTCGCGGAAGAGACCGGCCTCGTCTCCGCCATCGGCGAGCTGGTGCTGGACAAGGCCTGCCGCCAGGCGCAGTCGTGGAAGGAGATGGGCCTCGGCCACATCCGCACCTCGGTGAACATTCCCGCGCACCAGGTGCGCAAGGGCAACCTGGTGCAGGTGGTGAAGCGCATCCTCGAGAACACCGGCCTCGACCCCAAGCTGCTGGAGCTGGAAATCACCGAGTCCTCACTGATGGAAGACAGCGACAACGTGCTGGCCATGCTCAACGACCTGCGCGGCCGCGGCATCACCATCTCGCTCGACGACTTCGGCACCGGCTACTCCTCGCTCTCGTATCTCAAGCGCTTCCCCATCGACACGCTGAAGATCGACCAAGCCTTCATCCGCGACATCGGCAACAGCCCGGACGACGAGGCCATCACCCGCGCCATCATCGCCATGGCACACAGCATGGGCATGGATGTCGTCGCCGAAGGCGTGGAAACCGACGTGCACCTCGACTTCCTGCGCAAGGAAGGCTGCGACTACATCCAGGGCTACCTGCTCAGCCGTCCCATTCCCGACGCCGAACTCTCGCAGCTGCTGCGCCGCCAGGGTTGAAACCCGCCCGAATGAAAAAGCCCGCGATTGCGGGCTTTTTTGTTGCGGCACTGCCGAGCAGAGCGTGCCGCGTCAGGACACCGCCGCCTGCCCCGGCCACACCGCCTGCAGCAGGCAGCGGCCATAAAGTTCGTTGCGGTTGTTGACCAGGCGCCGCATCAAACGCTCCACATAGCTCTGGTCCTGCTGCTGCAGCTCGATCTCCGCGGCGGTGAGCCTGACGCTGAAGTCGCCATCGGCCGTGCCGCCGATCAGGAAGGTCAGGATGTAGTCGCCGCGCTCCTCGAAGAGCACGTAGCTCCATGGCTGCTGGACGATGATGCGTTGCGTCATGCGACGGCCCCTGCGGGT
>JAJNDL010000177.1 GCA_021156385.1 Moraxellaceae bacterium
AAGGTGAACGACAAGGTCCGCGTGATCGCCGACCGCACCGTGGCCGCGATGAGCGACTTCGTCTGCGGCGCCAACAAGGAAGGCTTCCACCTCGCCGGCGTGAATTTCGGCCGCGACCTGCCGGAGCCCGCTCTCGTCGCCGACATCCGCAATGTCGTTGACGGCGACCCTTCGCCCGATGGCAAGGGCAAGCTGCTCATCAAGCGCGGCATCGAGGTCGGCCACATCTTCCAGCTCGGCAGGAAATATTCGGAAGCCCTCAAGCTCAGCGTGCTGGGCGAGGATGGCAAGCCCTTCGTCGTGACCATGGGCTGCTACGGCATCGGTGTCACCCGCGTGGTGGCCGCCGCCATCGAGCAGAACTACGACGACAAGGGCATCCTCTGGCCCGATGCCATCGCTCCGTTCCAGATCGCGCTGATTCCCATGAACTGGGGCAAGTCGGTGCGCATCCAGGAAGAGAGCACGACGTTGTATGAGCAGCTGACCGCGGCCGGCTACGAGGTCTATTTCGACGACCGCAACGAGCGGCCGGGGGTGAAATTCTCGGATGCCGAACTGATCGGGATCCCGCACCGCATCGTGGTCGGAGAAAAAGGCCTGGATGCCGGCACGCTGGAATACAAGGGGCGTCGCGACGCGGAGTCGATCGATATCCAGCGCGGCGAGCTGATGGATTTCCTGGCGCGCGCAGTAAAGCGCTGACCCGCGCCGTAACGGTTTATCGGGGCTTGCCATGCCCCGATAAACCGTTACCATACGCGCCTCGCTTCAAGCGGGCGGTTAGCTCAGCGGGAGAGCACTGCCTTCACACGGCAGGGGTCACTGGTTCAATCCCAGTACCGCCCACCAATCCGGTCCCCTCCGCAGGACCAGCAAGACGCGCCTCAGGGCGCGTTTTTCATTTCCGGACCGTTGCGCACTTCGGCCTCGACGCCCGACAGCGCGCACGTGCTCATGCCGATGAATTGGGCAAATATCCGGGCCCTTCTCCTAAAAAGCCCACTCAGGACTGATGTCCCCTCCGTTGCACCGGTGCTAGCTTGGCGGCAAGTCATCTGGATAGAAGTACGTCCCGATCATGCAAGCAAGGATGCTGCTGACTGCCCTCCTGTTGTCCGGCCATCTGTCTGCCCACGCCGGACCGGACTCCGCACAGCCCTGCGCAAGCAGCCCAAACCCCTCGGCATCACCGCCTTCCGCCAATGCCGATCAGGGTGATGCCGACGCCCAGTTTGCTCTCGCCCAGGCCTGCCTGTCGGAAGCCAGGCCCGACCCGGCCAGAGCCGCCCGCTGGCTGCGCCTTGCTGCCCAGCAGGGGCATGCGAAGGCCCAGCTTGCGCTGGGCATCCTCACCGCCGAGGGCCGCGGCGTCCTGCAGCACCAGGCCGAGGCCGCCGACTGGCTGCGACGCGCCGCTACCCAGGGCGAACCCGAGGCGCAATACCGGCTCGGACTCATGCTGGCCAACGGCGAAGGGGTGGCCCAAGACTTGGCCGAGGCCATTCGCTGGTACTCGGCGGCGGCTACGCAGGGCTGGCTGGACGCCCAGCTCAGCTTGGGCAACCTCTACTTCATGGGACTGGCCGTGCGCCAGAACTTCGAACTTTCGGCACACTGGTTTGGCATGGCGGCATCCCAAGGCAATGTCAACGCGCAGGAGCGGATGGCTGCCTTTTATGAAGAAGGCAATGGCGTGCCACGTGACCGTACCCAGGCCGCGGTGTGGCTCCGGCGCGCCGCCGAACAGGGCAGCAACGCAGCACAGACCCGACTGGCCCAGCTCTACGAACTGGGTCTCGGCCAGCCCCGGGACCTGGCGCAGGCCGCACACTGGTATAGCCGTGCAGCGGACCAGGGCAACCGGGACGCGCAGTTCGCGCTGGGTCTGCTCCATGAGTCGGGCCAGGGCATTCCCCAGGATGCCGCAAAAGCCGCGTACTGGTTTCACCGCAGCGCCAGTGAAGGCCATGGCCCCGCCCTCACCCGTCTCGGCCTGCTCTACCGTGACGGCCGTGGCGTCGACGCCGATCCGGTACTGGCGCAGATGTGCTTCCTGCTGGCCACCAGCCTGGGCGAAAGCCGCTCCCTGAAGGAAAAGGCCATGCTGGCCGGGCAGATGACATCGCGCCAGCGCGAGGAAGCGCAAGCGCTGGCTGCGGCCTGGCAGCCCGGCACCGTCCTGCCTGACGCCAGCCGGACCGGACAGCAGCGCTCGCTCTGGTCACGCCTGCGACAGTGAGGAATACAGCCGCGGGCATCACCTCTATCCACTCCGGCGCGCCCGTATTTCCCGCAGTTCGGCGTCCCGCAGACGGTTGTGGATGGCCGTCGCGGCGATTGCAGCCTGTCCGACGGCCACCGTCATCTGGCTCAGCGCCAGCACGACATCGCCGACCGCATAGAGGCCCGGCACGCTGGTCTGCATATGCGAATCCACCACCAGCTCGCCCTCCTCGGTGCGACGCACATCGAGCGGCTCGACGAGTTCCGAGCGCATGGAGCAACCCAAGGCAAGATACAGACTGTCGAAGCCCAGGCACGAGCCGTCGGCAAAGCTGCACACGAATTGCTCGCCCTCGGCACGGCCCGCGCACAGCGGCGACATGACGACCGGAACTTCCGCGTCTGCGAGCATCTGCCGGCTGTCTTCGCCGACCTGCAGCTCGCCGCCGCCAGTGAGCAGCGTTACATCCCTCGTGAAATGCTGCACGAACAGCGCCTCGCGCACGGCATGCTCGCCGCGGCCCAGCACGGCCACCTTGCGATCGATCACCTCAAAGCCGTCGCAAACGGGGCAGTAGCGCAGGTAGCCGCCGCGGACCGCATCCTCGGCGTTCGGCCACTCCGGTGCGGAGTCGACACTGCCAGTCGCCATGATCACGTAGCGCGCCCGCAGTTGCTCGCCTCCGGCCACGACAAGAAAGGTGCCGTCACCGCCACGCTCCAGGTGCGTGACCTGCGCCGCCGTGACGGCAACTCCGTAGCGCCCGGCCTGTGTGGCAAGTACCTGCAATAACGCCTTGCCGCTGATGCCGTCCGGAAAGCCGGGGAAGTTGCGCGACACCGGGATGAGCGCGGCGCGGCTGGCGCCGGCATCGAATACCGCGATGCGCCTCCGGAACCGCGCCAGATACAGTGCCGCCGTGAGGCCGGCCGGACCGGCGCCGATGACAATGCAGTCCAGGGTGTCGATGTCGGTCATGTTGACGAGGAGTGACACTGGCAGATATCAGGCATGCAGGACCCTGAGCGTAGTACACGCCCGCCTGGCCGCCTTGCGCGAAGAAACAGCCCCGTACCGTCCGGCAATGGAATTGCGCTTGGATTTGCCGGCGATAGCGTGTACAGTCCGCCGCGCCGTGTCACCGGGAACCTTTCCGGAAATGCGGCTCGAGGCCGCCCCAAGAAGCATGCCTCGCGCAAGGCCCTTACCGGCCCTCTGCTTGTCCGGGAACTGTCCCGGATCTGGCGACAGCAAAGGCTGTTCGCCCCGAAAGCTCCAGCAGCCCTTCCTTGTTTCAGGCTCAGGAACTTTCTCATCGTTCCTGACCCTCCCTCCTGCTTTGCAGTGAATTCCGGTTGGCGACGATACGCGCCAGTTGTACTCGGGCATCTTCCCGATTCCGGCTTGCATTTGATCGATCATCTGGGCCCAGAGCCCCGGAGTAACATTTTGTCTTTTTCCTCGCTGAACCTGCACGAAGCCGTGCAGCGCGCGCTGGCGACTGCCGGCTATACCGAACCCACCCCCGTACAGGCGCAAGCCGTACCTGCCGCCCTGGAAGGCCACGATCTCATCGTCTCGGCCCAGACCGGCACCGGCAAGACCGCTGCATTCATGCTGCCCGCGCTTTCCACCATTGCTGAAGAGCCGCGCAAGCCGGGCCGCGGTCCGCGCGTTCTGGTGCTGACCCCGACCCGCGAACTCGCGCAGCAGGTCACTGCCGCCGCGCAGAAATACGGTTCCGAACAGAAAAACCTGCGCACCGTGTCCGTGCTCGGCGGCATGCCTTTTCCGGCGCAGAACCGGCTGCTGGCCCGCCCCTACGACATCCTTGTCGCCACACCGGGCCGCCTGCTCGACCACATGAGCCGTGGCCGCATCACTTTCGAACGCCTGGAGATGCTGGTGCTGGACGAAGCCGACCGCATGCTCGACATGGGCTTCATCGATGACGTCGAGCAGATTGCCGCCGCTTGCCCGCCGGAGCGCCAGACCCTGCTGTTCTCGGCCACTTTCGAGGGCCGCATGGAAAAGCTGGCGTCCAGCCTGCTCAAGAATCCGCAGCGCATCGACATTGCCGGGCATACCACCAAGAACGAACAGATCGAGCAGCGCGTGTAT
>JAJNDL010000178.1 GCA_021156385.1 Moraxellaceae bacterium
TGGCTTTCCGGAACGGTCCGGTCGGGCTTGCCCGGATAATCGGCCAGCACCTGCGTGGGACAGGCTTCCTGGAACAGGCGCCCGCGCTCGTGCCGCTCATGAAAGGCGGAGCGCTGCGCCAGGGCAAGCAGTGCCGTCTTTTCCGGCGTCGCCGGCCGTGCCAGCCGCTCGCGCAGCTCCTGCAACCGTTCGGGATGGTCGCGACCGCTCTCCTTGCTGCGCGGCGCCTTCCAGTAGTCCTCGAAACTCTCTTCCACCTCTGCCGCCGCCGGCCCCGCGACAAGCACGTCGAGGTCGGCGAAGGCGATGTCCTGGCTGCTGCCGAAGTACTCGTCACCGATGTTGCGGCCGCCGACGATGCTGTATCTGCCGTCCACCGTGAGCTGCTTGTTGTGCATGCGCCGGCCGACTTCGCGCGAGTTGAGCAGAATCTCGAGCAGGCGCATCTCCTGGAACCGGAAGGGGTTGTAGCGGCGGATGCGGATACCGGGATGCGCCGCCAGCGCCTGCATCAGGGGACGATCGGCGCCGCTGATGTCGTCGATGAGGCCGCGCACTTCGACGCCGCGATCGGCGGCACGCAGCAGCGCGGCGGCGAAGAGCTCGCCCGAGTTGTCGGCATGGAAGAGGTAGTACTGGAACACGATGCGCTCGCGCGCACGCTCGATGAGGTCGAGGCGGGCCGCCAGGGCATCACTGCCGGCGATGAGCATCTCCACCCGGTTCGAGGTCGCCACCGCTGCCGGCAGCCGGCCCGACGCCGCCTGCAGCACGGGCCGCTGCTGCGCGCAGCCGGCAAGCAGGACGAGCGGTAGCAGCAGTACCGGCAACTGCCATAGCGGCCCCCTTCCCTGCCCTGTACGGAGCATGTCCCTCTCCTGTGCACGCTCGTGCGACGGTAGAGGCATAGCACAGCCGGCCGGCAACGGCCGGACCGGTCATCAAGCGCTACAGCAGAGTTGCGCAAAGCAACACTTCGGCGGCGGGATGGCCTGCGTCCGTGGAGGTGTGCCAGGCAGGCATTCCAGCTTGACCCGCCCCCCCGGGTAGCGACAATGCCGCATGACTTCGCAGCCCCTGCCCCGCATAGCCCTCACGCCCGGCGAGCCCGCCGGCATTGGCCCCGACCTTGCCATCGTGCTGGCCCGGCGCCAGCTCCCCTGCACCCTCGTGGCCATTGCCGATCCCGACCTGCTCGCCGCACGCGCCCGCCAGCTCGGGCTGCCGCTGACGATTACTCCCTACGCCGGCCAGGCTAGTGCCAGTCGTCCCGGCGAGCTGCTGGTACTGCCGGTGCCGCTGGCGGCCGCGGCCGTGCCCGGCCGGCTCGATACGCGCAATGCCGCCTATGTCCTGGCGACGCTGGAGCGCGCTGCCGACGGTTGCCTCTCCGGCGAGTTCGACGCCGTCGTCACCGCGCCCGTGCAGAAGTCCGTGATCAACGACGCCGGTGTGCCCTTCAGCGGCCACACCGAGTTCTTCCAGCAGAAAGCGGGCGTCGAGCGCGTGGTGATGATGCTCACCTGCCCGGGCCTGCGCGTGGCGCTGGCCACCACCCACCTGCCCCTGAAGGACGTGCCGGCCGCCATCTCGCAGCCGCTCCTGCACGAGGTGCTGGCCATCCTGGTTGCCGACCTGCGCCGCAAGTTCGGCATCGCCCGGCCGCGCGTTCTGGTGGCCGGCCTCAACCCGCATGCCGGCGAGGGCGGCCACCTCGGCCACGAAGAGATCGACACCATCATCCCGGCCCTGCAGTCCTTTCCGGACCACGACTGCGAGCTGCTTGGCCCGCTGCCCGCCGACACCCTCTTCACCCCGAAGTACCTCGACGCGGCCGACGCCGTGCTCGCCATGTACCACGACCAAGGCCTGCCCGTGCTCAAGCACAAGGGCTTCGGCAATGCCGTCAACATCACCCTCGGCCTGCCCTTTATCCGCACCTCGGTCGACCACGGCACGGCGCTCGACCTCGCCGGCAGCGGCCGCGCCGACAGCGGCAGCCTGGAGGCGGCACTCGCCGCCGCCCTCGACATGATTACCCGCAGGACAACCGCATGAGTTCGAAACACGGCCGGCCGGGCGCCTCCCGGCAGGTGGAAGGCCACTTCGCGCGCAAGCGCTTCGGCCAGAATTTCCTTACCGATGAGAGCGTTATCGCCGCCATCGTGAATGCCTTCGGGCCCGCGCCCGGCCAGAACGTGGTGGAGATCGGCCCCGGCCTGGGCGCGCTCACCCGCGAGCTGCTCAGCCGGCTGGGGCGCGTGCAGGTGGTGGAGCTGGACCGCGACCTCGCCACGGCCCTGCCCATCCGCCTGCTGAACGAGGGCGAGCTGGTCGTGCACCAGGCCGACGCCCTGAAGTTCGACTTCCGCACGCTGTCCCGCGGCCCGCACGACCTGCGCATCATCGGCAACCTGCCCTACAACATCTCCACGCCCATCCTCTTCCACCTGCTGGAACAGGCCGATGCCATCGCCGACATGACCTTCATGCTGCAGAAGGAAGTGGTGGAGCGCATGGTGGCCGCGCCCGGCAACGGCGACTACGGCCGCCTCTCGGTCATGCTGCAGGTGAAGTGCGAGGTGGAATGGCTGCTCGACGTACCGCCCGAGGCCTTCAGCCCGCCGCCCAAGGTGGATTCCGCCGTCGTGCGTTTGCGCCCGCATACGACGCCACGCTATAACTGTAAAGACGAAAAACGCTTGCAGAGCCTGCTGACGACCGCCTTCAACATGCGCCGCAAGACGCTACGCAACGCCCTGAAAGGCCAGGGCAGCGCGGAGCAGTTCGAGGCAGCGGGCATCGATCTCGGCCTGCGCCCCGAGGAAGTCGACGTGGCGACCTGGGTGCGGCTCGGCAATCTGCTTGGCCAGGGAGACTCCAATGAATAACGACAGCGAATACCGCCACGACCCGCATCCGGACATCAAGGTGCACGTACAGAGCGAGTACCTGGCCGACCAGAGCAACCCGGACGAATCCCGCTACGTCTTCGCCTACCACGTCCGCATCACCAATACCGGCCGCCAGACCGCCCGCCTGCTGACCCGGCACTGGATCATCATGGACGGCGAGGCGCGCATCCAGGAGGTGCGCGGCGACGGCGTCGTCGGCGAGCAGCCGCAGCTCGCTCCCGGCAGCAGCTACGAATATTCCAGCGGTGCCGTGCTGGAGACCCCGGTGGGCAGCATGCACGGCTCCTACGGCATGATCGACGAGGAAGGCCAGCGCTTCGAGGCGCCGATCCCCGCCTTCACGCTGGCGATTCCCCGCCTTCTCCACTGATCCGCCGCATCCCTCTCCCTGCGGGCGAGGGCCAGGGCGCGGGGAGCCTGCGCAAGCCGTTGCAATAGCCCCCTCGCTCCGCCCTTCCCTGGAGGGAGACGGAGCAAACTTCCGGAGATTCCATGGCGCTCTACGCCATCGGCGACATCCAGGGCTGCCGTGCCGCCCTCGAAGACCTGCTCGATGTCATCGCCTTCGATCCTGCCCGTGACCGCCTCTGGTTCGCCGGCGACCTCGTCGCCCGCGGCCCCGACTCGCTGGGCGTGCTGCGCCTGGTGAAAGGCCTGGGCAGCGCCGCCGAAACCGTGCTCGGCAACCACGACCTCCACTTCCTCGCCGTCCACCACGGCATCTCGCAGACCAAGCCCAAGGACCGGACCGAGCCCATCCTCGCCGCGCCCGACCGCGACGAACTCATGGACTGGCTACGCCACCGCCCCCTGCTGCTGCGCGACACGACGCTGGACTGCGTGCTCACCCACGCCGGCATTCCCTGCCTGTGGTCGGCGGAAAAGGCGCAGCAACTTGCGCACGAAGTCGAGTCCGTACTGCAAGGCCCTGATATCACGAAGTTTCTGGCCGACATGTATGGCAACGAGCCGGCGCTCTGGTCGGACGACCTCACCGGTACGACGCGCCTGCGCGTCATCACCAACTACCTGACACGCATGCGCATCACCGATGCGCGCGGCGCACTCGATCTCAAATACAAGCAGGGACTGGAGAAAATACCTGCCGGCTTCCAGCCCTGGTTCGCCGTGGAGAATCCCGCACTGCATGTGCGTCATGTGCTGTTCGGGCACTGGGCCGCACTGGAAGGAAAAACCTCTCACCCGCGCTTCATCGCCCTCGACACCGGCTGTGTCTGGGGCCGCCATCTCACTGCCTGCCGCGTCGACGACGGCGCGCTCTTCCGCAATCGCGAAGGCTGTTCCGGGGCCTGATTTTCTCGCGTTGCGAGCGACCAGCGGCAAGGCGCCGAGGACAGGCGGCACGGTGCGTAGCTCATCTGTTACGCATCACAAAAAAAATCAGATTTCGCTTGCCCGCCACGG
>JAJNDL010000179.1 GCA_021156385.1 Moraxellaceae bacterium
TACAAGCCGGCGACGACCCATACCCTGCGGCACAGCTTTGCCACGCATCTGCTGGAGGGCGGCTACGACATCCGCACCGTGCAGGAGCTGCTCGGGCACGCCGATGTCTCGACGACCCAGATATACCTGCATGTGCTGAACCGCGGCGGCCTGGGAGTCAGGAGCCCGCTGGACGACAGGGTGAGGGAGATGGCGGAGGAGTGGGGGGAGTGGTGGCTACGGCGGGACTTGAACCTGCGACCCCAGCATTATGAATGCCGTGCTCTAACCAACTGAGCTACGTAGCCACGCAGGGCGCGAATTGTAGCCATGGGCCTGTGCCCATTTCAAGCCGCGCGCGGGGTTGTCGAGGCGCTTTCCGTCTCGCGGGGCAGCCGGGTCACCAGAAGCTGGTCGATGCGGTGGTTCTCGAGGTCGACGACCTCGAACTTGTAGCCCCCGTAGGCCACATAGTCCGTGAGCTTGGGCATCTTGCGCAGGCTGTACATCATGAAGCCGGCAATGGTCTCGTAGTTGCTGTCGTCCGGGAACTCCTGGATTTCCAGGGCCCGCATCACGTCTTCCACCGGGGTCAGGCCATCCACCAGCCAGCTGTGGTCGTCACGCTTGACGATCTGCTGCTGGCTGGCGATCACGAGGTCGCCCATCACCGTGCTCATCACGTCGTTCAGGGTGATGAGGCCCACCACCAGGCCGTATTCGTTCAGGACCACGGAGAAGTCCTCGCGGCTGGAGCGGAACTGGTCCAGCAGCTCGTAGAGGGTCAGTGAGTCCGGCACGGTCAGCACCGGCTTGAGCCAGGGCGCGTCCTTCAGGACCAGGGGCTGCTCGGTGAGGATGCGTGTCAGCAGGTCCTTGGTGTCGGCATAGCCCACGACGCGGTCGATGGTGTCGTCGCAGACCAGGAACTTGGAGTGCGAGTGCCGGGCCATCTGCGCGCGCAGCTCTTCCTCGCTGTCCTGCAGGGTGAAGTAGACGATGCTCTCGCGCGTGGTCATGGCCGAGGGCACCAGGCGCGACTCCAGGCCGAAGACGTTCTCGATCAGGTGGTATTCCTGCCTGGGCAGCACGCCGGCCTCGGCGCCGGCATCGACCACGGCGGAGATGTCGGCGAAGGTGATCTCGTCGGCCTGCTTGTCGGAAATGCCGAGCAGCTTGAGCAGCCGGTCCGACGCGCCGTTGAAGAACCACACGAAGGGTTTGAACAGCACGATGCAGTACTGCATGGGCCGCACCGTGAGCAGGGCCATGCGTTCCGGCGCCAGCATGGCGATGCGCTTGGGCAGGAGATCGGCGAACACGATGAAGAGCGAGGTGATGGTCAGGAAGGAGAGGACCATGCTGAAGGTGCCCAGCCACGGCCCCTGGTAGATCATGCCGAGGCCGCGCGTGAAGTAGGGCGTCAGCGCGGATTCGCCGAACACGCCGGCGAGGATGGCCACGGCGTTCACGCCAACCTGGATGGCCGTGAAGAAATGCCCGGGCCGGTCCTGCAGGGCCAGTACCTGGCGGGCACGCTCGTTGCCCGCCTCGGCCAGGACGGTCAGCTTGATCTTGCGCGCCGCCGCCAGCGACAGCTCCGAAATGGCGAAGAACGCACTGCCGGCAATCAGCGCAAGAATGATGAGCAGCTGGTTGGTGAGGCTCACGAAGCCCTCCTTGGGCGGCAGTTACGGCTCAGTATAAGCCCCGCTCCCTGCCCGGCCTGTGAAGCCGTCGTGGCGGCGGCTGTAACGACGATAGGCCTGACAAGCGGATCCCCGGGAGCCCGGAAAGCGGGCTCTGAAGGAGATGATCAGCGTATTCGGGAGTCTGGCGTAGCTGGAAATTGTCAGTGGTCTGGGCTACGCGCCCAGGGCCGATGTGCCCGGCCATGGGTGCCTCTGTGTAAGAAAAAATTAATTCTTGCGTGCCTGAGGTTGGCGAATTGCTCTGGGGGGCTATACCGGAAGCTGGCCTGGCCGCGGATGGCCGCCAGGCCGCCTCAGCGGATCACCTGGCGACCCGGCCGGACTGCAGGCAAGCCGTGCAGCGTGGCCCGTCCGAGCATTCCGACGGCTGCGGAAATCCGGCGGCAGCAGGTGAATTCCGAAATCCACCCCGCTCATGGAGGACAGGCCATGAAGGCTCTAGTTCTGGCTACCACCGCCGTTGCCGCGATCGGCATGACGACCATCACCGCGCCGAGGATGGCGACGCAGGCGCCGCAGGCAATGCAGCTCGCCGGCAATCCGAATATCGCGCCCAACGGCACCAATGTGAACAGTAACGGAGCTTCGGGAGCGCCTGGAGGCTCCTGGGGCGCGCCGGGACAGACACCGAATCCGAGGCCCGGCAAATAAGCGCACGTGCAGCACACGTGCTTGGAGCGAGGGTGATCCTGCCGGCCGACAGGATCACCCTGATCAGGCTCAGACGTTGAAGCGGAAGTGCATCACGTCGCCATCCTTGACGATGTATTCCTTGCCTTCCAGTCGCCACTTGCCGGCTTCCTTGGCACCGGCCTCGCCGTTGAACTTCACGTAGTCCTCGTAGGCGATGACCTCGGCGCGAATGAAACCCTTCTCGAAATCGGTATGGATCACGCCCGCCGCCTGCGGTGCGGTGGCGCCGATCTTCACGGTCCAGGCGCGTACTTCCTTCACGCCGGCGGTGAAGTAGGTCTGCAGGCCCAGCAGCTTGTAGCCGGCGCGGATCACGCGGTTGAGGCCGGGCTCCTCCATGCCGAGGGTTTCCAGGAACTCGGTCTTGTCGGCGTCGTCGAGCTCGGCGATTTCCGCCTCGATCTTGTTGCAGATGGGCACCACGACGGCGCCTTCGGCCTCGGCGTACTTCGTCACGGCATCGAGGTGCGGGTTGTTGCTGAAGCCGTCTTCCGAGACGTTGGCGATGTACATCACCGGCTTGGTGGTGATCAGGCAGAGCGGCTTAAGGATGGCGATGTCTTCCGGGGAGAGACCGAGCGAGCGGGCGCGCTGGCCTTCGCCGAGTGCCGGCAGGACCTTCTCGATCACGGCCTTGAGCGCCTGCGCTTCCTTGTCGCCGCCCTTGGCCTGCTTCTCGACGCGCTTCAGCGCCTTCTCGGCGGTGTCGAGGTCGGCGAGCGCGAGCTCCATGTTGATGATCTCGATGTCGTCCACCGGATTCACCCGGTTGGAAACATGGATCACGTTGTCGTCCTCGAAGCAGCGCACCACATGGGCAATCGCATCCGTCTCGCGGATGTTGGCGAGGAACTGGTTGCCGAGCCCTTCACCCTTGGAGGCGCCGGCGACGAGGCCGGCGATGTCCACGAACTCCATCGCGGCCGGCACCACGCGCTCGGGCTTCACGATATCGGCCAGCTTGTCCTGGCGCGCATCGGGGATCGGCACGATGCCGGTATTGGGCTCGATGGTGCAGAACGGAAAGTTCTCCGCCGCAATGCCGGCCTTGGTCAGTGCATTGAAGAGGGTGGACTTGCCGACGTTGGGCAGGCCGACGATGCCGCAGTTGATTGCCATTTCAGTGTTACCTCATTTCAGGTGCCGCGTTTGAGGCAGCCCGTTCAAATTCTGTATGTCCCAGTGCATGCCCGTGCAGGAGTCGACGTGACTGTTTCTGCAGGCCATCCTTAGTTCCATGGGCATTCCTTAGGGCGTGAGTCGGGATAAATCCCGACCTACGAAGACAGCTCCCTAACCCCCAACCGCAAGCAGGCCTCGCCTGTGCTCTAGTGTTTCCCTGCCGAAGCCGTAATCGCCTTTTCTTTGCTTACTTTCTTTTGGCGAACCAAAAGAAAGTGAGGCCCCGCGGGCGAGGCGCACCGCCCGTGCTGCTAAGCAAATCCACTACCGCAATAACCCACCTATGCGAGCGCCGTAGCGCCCACCCCGAGCCTTGGCGAACGCAACAAACACCACGCGATCTGCCAGAAACCTTTACGCCTTAAAACCGTTCAGCTTGTTCATGGCGAGCGCAATCCTCCCCGCCACCATCTCATCACTCAAGGATACCGCCTCATCCAGCGCCCGCTCGATGAGCTCCTGCTCCTTCTGCGGCGCCTTCGTGAGCACGAACCCCGACACATCCTTCGCCGTGCCCGGATGCCCGATGCCGATGCGCAGCCGGTGAAAGCCGTTCTGGTTGGCCAGCGTACCGATGATGCTACGTAGGCCGTTGTGGCCGCCGTGGCCGCCACCGGTCTTCAGGCGTACCGTCCCGGGCGGCAGGTCGAGCTCGTCGTGCGCCACCAGGATCTCGTCCGGCAGGATCTTGAAGAAGGTCGCGAGTGCGCCCACCGACTGCCCGGAGAGGTTCATGTACGTGGTCGGGACGAGCAGGCGCAGG
>JAJNDL010000180.1 GCA_021156385.1 Moraxellaceae bacterium
CAGCGGCGTGGCCTTCCTGGCCAGCCGCGACCTCGCGAAGAAACGGGGCCGCCGGCAGCCGTTCCCGCAGAACCTGGACGACGCGCCCCTGCTGCTGCCCGGCCTGGACAGCGCCCTGCGCGGCCCGTTGCTGCGCTGGCTGAACGATGCCGGCGTGCGCCCCGTGATCGCCGGAGAATTTGAAGACGGCGCGCTGATGAAGGCCTTCGGCCAGGCCGGCGCGGGCATCTTCCCGGTGCCGGCCGCCATTGCCGCCGAAGTCTGCGCACAGCTGGAAGTGGTGGAGCTGGGGCGAACGGACGACCTGCGCGAACAGTTCCACGCCATCACGGTGGAACGCCGACTCTCGCATCCGGCAAGCCTGGCGGTAATCGAGGCGGCGCGCGACCGGCTCTTCGCCGAGCGGTGACCGGGCGCCAGGCAGGCAACGCCTCGCACGCCACCGCCATAAAAAACGCCCGGCAATGCCGGGCGTTTTTGCAGTCGATCCGATCCGGATCAGGCCGTCGTCAGGCCTGCAGCGCCTGCACCAGCTTCTGGTGGATGCCGCCGAAGCCGCCGTTGCTCATGATCACGACCTGGTCGCCGGCCCGAGGTCCCAGTTCAGGCCCTCCGGCTGGTACCAGTACACCTGGTCGGCCGCCGCCACCGAAGGCGCGAGGTTTTCCTTGTGCGCGCCGAGGCGCATGGTGTTGGAGCGCGGCTCGATCACGGCAATGATCTTCGCCGCGCCGACCTTGCGGCGCAGGCCCTCCAGCGTCGTGGCGATGGCCGTGGGATGATGGGCGAAATCGTCGTAGACGGTGATGCCCTTCACCTCGCCGATCACCTCCATGCGCCGCTTCACGCCCGGAAAGGCGGACAACGCATTGCAGGCCTCCGCCGGCGCCACGCCGCAGTGCTCGGCCGCCATGATGGCGGCAAGACCGTTGCTGACGCTGTGGCGGCCGGTCATGGTCCAGTGCACCTCGCCGACCTGGTCCCTGCCACGGTAGACCGCGAAGGAGGAGCCGTCCTCGCTCAGCGACTGCGCACGCCAGGCCGCACCCTCGCGCTCCTCGTCCACGGTGAAGCGTTCCACCGGTGTCCACGCACCTTTCTTCAGCACGTCGGCGAGGTTGTCGTCCTCGGCCGGCACGATGATGCGGCCGCGGCCAGGGATGGTACGCACGAGATGGTGGAACTGTTTCTTGATGGCCTCGAGGTCGTCGAAGATGTCGGCGTGGTCGAACTCGAGGTTGTTGAGGATGGCGGTGGCCGGCGCGTAGTGGATGAACTTGGAGCGCTTGTCGAAGAAGGCGGAGTCGTACTCGTCGGCCTCGACCACGAAGAACTTGCCGCCGCCGAGGCGCGCGCTCGCCGTAAAACCCTTGGGCACGCCGCCGATGAGGAAGCCCGGCGCGAGGCCGGCCTGGTCGAGAATCCAGGCCACCATGGTCGTGGTCGTGGTCTTGCCGTGCGTGCCGGCGACGCCGACCACGTGCCGGCCCTGCAGCACATGCTGCGCCAGCCAGGCGGGACCGGAGGTGTAGGGAATGCCCTCGTTCAGCACGAACTCCACGGCGGCATTGCCGCGGCTCATGGCGTTGCCGACCACCACGAGGTCGGGGCGCGGCTCGAGCTGCGCGGGATCGTAGCCCTGCGTCAGCGTGATGCCCTGGGCCTCGAGCTGGGTGCTCATGGGCGGATAGACGTTGGCGTCGGAGCCGGTGACCTTGTAGCCCAGCTCCTTGGCCAGTACGGCGAGGGAGCCCATGAAGGTGCCGCAGATTCCGAGGATGTGAATGTGCATCGGTTGAGACCTGTGTGTGCTCAGCGCGCCGGCGCGGCCGCGAGCAGTTCGGGAAACAGTTTCGCTGCCAGGAAGATGTGCAACAGGAACAGCGTGAGCGAGAGCATGTTGGCCTGGAAGATGCCGATCTCCAGCGTCCGATGATACACAAAGCCGCGCACGCCGAGGTTCCAGCCCACGAGCAGCATCTGCGCGACCACGACGACGGCGAGCCAGGGCGTGCCCACGACGGCCGAGCCCAGCGCCACCAGCGGCAGCGCGATGAGGCCGAGCAGGAAGTCGACGCCGTAGATGGTGGTGAGGCCCTGCACGTAGCGCAGCTCGAAATGCTTGAAGGTGAGCAGCAGCCAGAGCGCCACCGCATCCACGGCCAGCGCGAGCAGGGCGATGCCGAGCGCGACGAGCAGCGACACCGGCTCGGTCAGCCACTGGATGACGAGACCGAGCAGCAGGTTGAGCAGCACCACCACCAGCAGCAGGCCCGGCGACCAGGGCATGTCTTCCGGTCCCCGGCGCATCTGGCAGACCGACCAGAACAGGGACCACAGGGCTTTCATCGGGCTCTTATCCCGCGGTTCATCGAAGGTCCGGCATTCTGGCAAAGCCGTCCGCGACCGTCACGGCCGGTCTTGCCCGCTCCGTCACGGTTTTCGACAATGCTGGCCTCTGCGAAGGATGCCGCCATGCCCGCCCTCCCCGTCACCCTGCAAACCGCACTGCTGCTCGTCTGCTCGAATGTCTTCATGACCTTCGCCTGGTACGCCCATCTCAAGCACCTGCACCAGCGCCCGCTGCTGCTGGCGGTGCTGTTCAGCTGGGGCATCGCCTTCTTCGAATACCTGCTCATGGTGCCGGCCAACCGCATCGGCCACGGCACGCTCAGCCTGAGCCAGCTGAAGATCATGCAGGAAGTAATCACCCTGTCAGTATTCATCCCGTTCGTTGTGTTCTATATGAAAGAGCCGTTCAAGCTCGACTTCGTATGGGCCGGGCTCTGCCTGACGGGTGCGGTATATTTCATGTTCCGGGCCTGAGGCCAGGCCCGAACCCACACGAGGACCCACACCATGAACGACGACCTGCCCCGCGAGCCCATGCCCAAGAGCTTCCGTCCGGCCTGGATCTACATCGGGCTCATGGGCGGGGTGGTGGTGGTCATGGGGATCGTGTCCGCCATCATCGCCCTGCTGGTACAGTGACGTTCCGCCGGCAAGTGGGCCCGAGCGGGTTTGACAAGTGCCCCCGGGCGCGGAGAATGGCGCGCTTTTCCGGGGCCCAGGGGGCCTGAGAGGGCAAGGCAAATGACAGCACTGGTCGGCATCATCATGGGGTCGCAGTCGGACTGGACCACCATGCAGCACGCCGCTGAAACCCTCACCCTGCTGGGCGTGCCCTTCGAGGCCGAGGTCGTCTCCGCCCACCGCACCCCCGACAAGCTCTTCAGCTATGCCGAATCCGCCCGCAGCCGCGGCATCGAGGTCATCGTCGCCGGTGCCGGCGGCGCCGCCCACCTGCCCGGCATGTGCGCCGCCAAGACCTCGCTGCCCGTGCTCGGCGTGCCGGTGCAGTCGCAAGCCCTGAACGGCCTCGACTCCCTGCTCTCCATCGTGCAGATGCCGGGCGGCGTGCCGGTCGGCACCCTGGCCATCGGCAAGGCCGGCGCCATCAACGCCTCCCTCCTCGCCGCGCAGATCCTGGCCGGCAAGCATCCTGAATACCTTGCCGCGATCGAGAATTTCCGCAGCGAGCAGACCGAGAAGGTGCTGGCCCATCCGGTACCGGGACAGGGCGCATGAGCCGCCTGCGCATCGGCATCCTCGGCGGCGGCCAGCTCGGCCGCATGATGGCCCTGGCCGGCTATCCGCTGGACCTCGCCTTCGCCTTCTACGAAAGCACGCCCGACTGCCCCTCTGCCGCGCTCGGCCCGGTCTTCGGCGATGCGCAGAACTCCACGGCCAGCCTCGATGCCTTCATCGACAGCGCCGACGTCTTCACCTACGAATTCGAGAACATCCCCGTTGCCTGGGTGGAGCGCATCGCCGCGAAGAAGCCGCTTTATCCCGGCGTGAAATCGCTGGCCGTCTCGCAGAACCGCATCAACGAGAAAAAGCTCTTCGCCGGCCTCAACATTCCCTCCGCGCGTTTTGCCGAAATCCGCTCGGAGGCGGACCTGCAGGATGCCGTGCGCGAGCTCGGCCTGCCGCTGGTGGTGAAGACCGTCACCATGGGCTATGACGGCAAGGGCCAGTTCCTGCTGCGCGACGCCGGCCAGGTGCCCGACTGCTGGGCGCAGCTCGGCGCGCAGGCGCCGCTGATCGCGGAAGAATTCGTCCACTTCAAGCGCGAACTCTCCATCATCGCCGTGCGCGGCCGGGACGGCAGCACGGCCTGCTATCCGCTCACCGAGAACGTGCACCATCGCGGCATCCTCAGCCACTCCGTGACGCCGGCGCCCTTCGTGGACGAGAACGTGCAGCTCGCCGCCGAGCACTACATCTCCGCCATCCTGCAGGAACTCGGCCATGTCGGTGCGCTGACGCTGGAGATGTTCGAGACGCGCCACGGCCTCATGGCCAACGAGACGGCGCCGCGCGTGCACAACTCCGGGCACTGGAGCATCGAGGGCGCGCCCTGCTCGCAGTTCGAGAACCATGTGCGCGCCGTCGCCGGCCTACCGCTGGGCTCGACGCGCTGCGACAGGCCCGTGGCCATGATCAACATCATCGGCCAGCACCCGGTGAAGGACGCCGTGCTGCGCCAGCCCGACGCGCACCTGCACCTCTACGGCAAGAGCGAGCGCGAGGGCCGCAAGCTCGGCCACATCACGCTCACCGCCTCGCACCACCACGAGCTCGAGAGCCGGCTGCGCAACTTCGTCGAGATCCTGCCGAACCCCATGGCGCTGCC
>JAJNDL010000181.1 GCA_021156385.1 Moraxellaceae bacterium
CGCTTCGACCATGCCCGCGTCGTGATCGACCTGCGCGTGTTCCGCGATCACATGTGGCTCTCCGAGCACAACCTCGATCCCACCGACAGCGAAGGCTTCGTGATCCGCGCCCCGAAGAAATCGTGGATGACGGGCAGCGAGCTCGGCTTCGACTGGCGGCCCCTGCCCAGCCAGCGCCTGCAGCTGAACTACGCCTATCTCGACATGGATGGCCTGCACCAGGACGACAACACCAACTTCGTGCCGCAGCACTCCGGCAGCGTGGGCTGGTGGCAGGATTACGGGAGCGGCTGGCAGCTCGGCAACACTTATGCCTTCTACAACGACCTGCGTGTCGGCCAGTTCTACTTCGATCGCCTGGAGACACGGCTGGCAAAGCGCTTTGCGCTGCCGCGCACGCAGCAGATCGTGCTCGCCGGCGTCATGCAGTCTCGGCTGAGCGGCGATCCGGAGCTGCGCAGGGAGAACGGTGCTTATCGCCACCGTGGCTGGGTCAGTCTCGACTGGCGCTACTGAAAGGAAAAAATGCCGTGCCGATGCCATGGCGCCGCCTGCACAGAAGAAATGGTCGCACCCGACTGCTCGCGCTGTTCGGGTTGTGGTTGTGGCTGAGCGCCGGCCCTGTGCAGGCGTTGACCGTGCAGCTGCTCGGGGTCGCGCCGGGTAGTGAGGAGTTCGTGACGGCGCTGAAGGCGCGGCTGGGTCCCGGGCACGATGTCGTGGTGCGGTCCGACACCGCCGCCGACGTCGTGGTGGCGCTGCACGAGGGCGTGGTCGCGGAGGCTCGCGCCCTGCAGAAACCGCTGCTCATGCTGCAGCCGCATCCCGGCAGCAATCCGCCGGGGCCGCGTGAGTCCGTCATCTATTGGGCGCCGTCGCTCAGCGACCAGATGCGCCTTGCCATGCAGGTCATGCCCGGCCTGCGCCGCGTCGGCCTGCTCGTGGCGCCGCATGACATGGCGCGCGCGCAGGCGCTGCGCAGCGTGCTTGCGCCGCAGCGCATCGAACTCATCGTGCGCCAGGCCGATCCTTCCCTGCTGCCCCGCCAGGTCGCCGAGCTTGCCGCGCAGTCAGACCTGCTGCTGGCGCCGGTGGATAACCAGCTCTACAACCGCAGCAACCTGAAGCCGGTGCTGCTCGCCGCCTACCGCCAGCACTGCGTCTTCATCGGGCCGAACCCGGCCTATGTGCGTGCCGGTGCGCTGGCCTCCCTGCATGCCACGCCGCAGACCCTGGCCGACAATGTCGCTTCCGCCATCCGTTCCTACGAGAGCGAGGGCCGCTGGCCCCCGCCTGCGCAGGCTACCCGTTTCGATGTGATTACCAATTCGCAGGTCGCGCGTGCCCTGGGCATCAGGCTGCCCGATGCCGACCTGCTGACGCGCCAGATGCAGTCCGAGAAGGTGGTGCCATGGCCCTGATGAAAAACTGGAGCCTGCGCCAGCGCACGCTCTTCCTCGGCGTGGCGCCGGCTTTCCTGATGCTGGTGCTGCTGCTCGGCTATCTGCTGCAGGCGCGTCTCGCCGATGCCGAGCGCGATCTCGCCGCGAGCGGCGAGCTCATGGCGCGGCAGCTGGCGGCGAGCGCCGATTACGCCGTTATCTCCGGCAACGTCGACAGCCTGAGCGGCCAGGTCGAAGCGCTGCTGCACCAGCCCGGCGTGGTGGAGGTGCGCGTACTGGATTCCGGGCAGCACGTGCTGCTGCAGCAGCAATCCACTGCATTCGTACCGGGCATGACCACGTTGCGCTTCAGCAGCGATATCCGGCCGACCATGGCCGGCGCTGCCGGCGAGGACTGGCTGGCGCCTGAGGCCGCCGATCCGGCGCTGCTCGGGCGCGTGGAAATTGGCGTCAGCGAAGCGCTGGCGCTCAAGCGCGAGCACGAGATCCTCCTGTACGGCCTGCTTCTCGGCGGTGTCGCGCTGCTGGCCAGCGGACTGCTGGCGTTGCGCATGGCGGGCTTTCTGGTGCGTCCGCTCGAAGCCATTGCCGGCTTCGTCGGCCGCCTCGAGCAACGCCGCTTCGACGAGCGCGTGGAGGTGGAGACAGGAGGCGAGATCGGCCAGCTCGGCCAGCGGCTGAACCATCTCGCGGCGGTACTGGCGGAAGGGCGCGACACCCAGGCGCTCTACACCAGCGAGCTGCTGACGGCGCGCGAGCAGGCCGACCAGGCGAGCAATGCCAAGAGCCAGTTCCTTGCCATGATGAGTCACGAGCTGCGCACGCCGCTGAACGGAATCTCCGGCATGCTGCAACTGCTGGAGTCGACGACGCTGGACGGGGAGCAGGCCGACTATGTCCGTTCTGCCCAGCAGGCCGGTGCCGACCTCCTGCGCATGGTGAACGAGATCCTCGATTTCTCCCGGCTCGAGCAGGGCAAGCTGCAGCTGTCGCAACGGCCCTTCGAGCTGGAGCCGCTGCTGCAGCGGCTGGTCGAGGAGTTCCGGCCCACTGCCGAACAGCGTCGCCTGGACCTGCGCCTCGACGTGGCGCCGCTACCGCCGGGCCGCCAGCTGCTCGGCGATCCCCTGCGCCTGCAGCAGATCCTGTTCCAGCTGCTGGACAACGCCATCAAGTTCACCCCGTCCGGTCGTATCACGCTGTATGCCCATACCGAGGCGCGGCCCGGACAGCAGTTGCTGCTGACCTGCGAGGTCAGCGATACCGGCATCGGCATGGCGGCCGACCTCAGGGCCCGCCTCTTCGAGCCCTTCGTGCAGGGGGAGACGCACTCCAGCCGCCGCTTCGGCGGGGCCGGCCTCGGGCTGGCGATCGCCCGTCGCCTGGCCTCGCTGATGCAGGGCTGCCTGACGGTGGACAGCGAGCCCGGCGTGGGGTCCTGTTTCGTGTTCGAAATGCTGCTGCCCTGGCAGGAGGAAGGCCGGGAGCCGGTACGCGAAGCTGCGCAGAATATCAGGGCGCGCGTCCTGGTGGTGGAAGACAACCCGACCAACCAGCTCATCGCCCGCGGCATGCTGGGTAGCCTCGGTTGCGAGGTGGACATGGCTGCCGACGGTGAGGAAGCCCTGCACAAGCTGGAGCAGGAGTCGGAGCGTTTCGACCTGGTGTTCATGGACTGCCAGCTGCCAGTCATGGACGGTTTCGAAGCCACCCGGCAGTGGCGCCGGCAGGAGTCGGGACGACGGCTTCCCGTCATTGCCCTCACCGCGCATTCGTACGACGGCATGGCGGAAGCCTGCCTGGCCGCCGGCATGGATGCCGTTTTGACCAAGCCCTTCCGCAAGTCCTCCCTGGCCGAGGTCCTGCAGCAGTGGCTACCCGGGCATGAGCGAGGAATAGGGTGAGAATGCCCCGTGGTGCTGCTATGCTCCCGGCTTTCCTGTGTATCCGGCAGAGTCGCGAACCTCACGACGAAGGTTCTGCCGTCCTACAACGAGAAGAACGCAGTTGCTTATGATCGATTCCCTGGTTGAGTTCTGGAACCACCTGCGAGGCCTGCCCAATTTCTGGGGCTTCGTCACCATTCCCATCGTTGCTGCCGTTGTCACCTGGGCTCATGTCTGGTTCGCCATGAAGATGGTGTTCTACCCGCTCGAATTCGTCGGCCTCTGGAAGCCGTGGATCGGCTGGCAGGGCATCGTGCCGCGCAAGGCCGGCAAGATGGCGGGCATCGTCGTCGACAACACGCTCTCCAAGCTGGGTTCGCTCTCCGAAATCTTCCGCGAGATGGATCCGGACAAGATCGCACGTCATGTCAGCGAAGCGCTGGTCGAGCGCATCGAGGACATGGTCGACGAGATCATGAACGAGAAGAACCGCGTGTTCTGGGAGAACCTGCCGATCAGCTTCAAGAAGCGCGTCTATGCACGCGTGCGCCGGCAGACGCCGGCCATCATGGAGTCCCTGGTACGCGACCTCGGCGAGAACATCGAGGACCTGATCGACCTCAAGGCCATGGTGGTGCGCCAGATGGAGGGCGACAAGGCCCTGGTGGTGCGCGTCTTCCTGGAAGTGGGCTCGCCCGAGGTCAACTTCATCGTGACCTCGAGCTTCTGGATCGGCTTTGCCCTCGGCGTCGTGCAGATGGTGCTGTGGTATTTCTTCCCCTGGAACTGGGGCCTGCCGCTTTACGGCGCCGTGCTCGGCTATGCCACCAACTGGCTGGCACTGGCCATGGTGTTCCGTCCGCTCAACCCCATCAAGATCGGTCCCTGGCGTTTCCAGGGTCTGTTCCTGAAGCGCCAGCCGGAAATCTCCGACAAGTTCGCCGAGCTCTCCACCATCGAGATGGTGTCGCTCAAGCACCTCGTCAACGAGATGCTGACC
>JAJNDL010000182.1 GCA_021156385.1 Moraxellaceae bacterium
GATGTAGCCCACCAGCACCGAGCCCATCATCACCGACCCGGTGGGCAGGCTCAGGCTGCCGATCTGGTAGCCGACCCAGGCCAGCGTGAGCACGTGGTAGGTGGCGCAAAGATGCTGGAAGACCAGCGAGCCGGGCCGCCAGCGGCGCAGGCGCAGGCCGAGCAGGAAGAGCAGGATGGCGCCGGCCGCAAAGCCCGCCAGCACCGGCAGCTGGGCCTGTACCACGGGCACGGCGACAAGGTGCGCACGATCATCGCGGGCGAGCGAGTAGAACGCCCCGGCCAGAATCCACAGATGCGTGGCGGCGAGCATGGCGAGCACGGCAAGACCGCGCTCGACGCGGTTCCATTCGAGCCCGGCAAAGGCCTTCAGGTTGAGTCTTCTTGTCATGACCAGGGGACGCAAGGCGCCGGCAGACAACGCCGGCCGGGTTTGCGCCCAAGGATACGGATGGCAGGAAGCCACTCCAAGACGGTCCGGCGCTGCCAGAGGGCGGCTGTCGGGCCGGGCAAAAAAAGAGGCCCGCCTCGCGGCGGGCCCCTGGTTCCGGTACTGCCGCGTTTTTGAAGAACACGCCACCGTCGCCGAAGGCGGAGACGATGAGCGGGGACGTCAGCTCCAGCTCGCCGATCTTGATGGCGCTGGCACGGCGGTCGGCGGCGTACTGCGCATTGATCCACGGGAACACCGAGGTCTCGATGGGCTTGGACGTCGCGTACACGTCATACAGCTTCGAACCGGCGCCGAGCTGCACGAGGTCGTAGCGGAAGTCGTGCGCGGTGCTCGCGAACTTCGTCTTCACCTCGGGCCGCGGCACGAAGTAGACCTGCGTCGGGGCCTTGGGATAGGTCACCGTCGCACCGGTCTGCGTCACGCGCGCCATGTCGGTCATCACCAGCTGCGTCGGCTTGGTGCTCACCGCCGAGAACAGGATGGTGGTGCCCAGGGTCTCGTTGGCTTCCGTCGAGACATAGTTCGACAGCTCGTTGGCGAAGAAGTTGTAGTTGGTGCCCTGGCCCGAGAGGGTGTAGAGCGCGGACACGTTCTGCGAGGGCTTGCCGTCCACGAAGGCCTTCCAGGCGAGGCCCGGTGCGAAGCCGCGGTCGGCCGGGTCGCCGGTCACGGAGAGGCGCAGCAGGCCGTGATCGGAACCCTTGAAGATGCCCGTGTAGGTGTGGCTGGCGGTCGGCACGAACTTCACCTTGGCCATCGCGCCATACGGGTGGATCGGCTTCTCGTAGCCGGCCGGCGCGACGTCGATGCGGTCGTTCACCTTCTTCCACAGGATGGTGCTGATCAGGCCGCCGATGTCGACCGGCTTCAGCGTCGGCATGGTGGTGCGGTACTGCGTGCGCACGGCGCCGTTCACCCAGAGGTGGTCGGCCTTGGCGCTGGCCTTCCAGCTCTCGTACTCGGCCGGGATGTTGAGGCCCCAGGGCTTGAAGGCGTTCTGCACGCCGGCGAGCGAGAGCGCGAGCTGCGGGTAGTGGCGCTTCAGCACGTCGACCATCGTGGTGTTCTCCACCCAGGCCAGGCCTTCCGGGGTGTAGACCTCGGGGCGGTAGTCGGTGGTGAAGAAGCGGTCGGTCATCAGGCGGCGCGAGGCGTTCATGATGAAGATCTGGAAGGCGGTCTCGCCGAAGCCGAAGCCTTCCGGACGCACCGTCTCGGCGAGCTGGCCGACCAGCGTGTCGATCTTCTCGATGTCGTTGCCGTAGAGGCGCTTCAGTTCCGCGAGCGTCGTCGGATCGGTGGTCAGGTCCTCGAACCTGGTGATCGGGTTGAGGCCGATCTGGCGGCGGAACTCGTTGTAGCGCGGTACGCCGCGCTCGCGGTCACGCAGGATGTCGACGGTCGCGAGGTCGATGTTGCCGACGCCCGGGATGGAGAGGTTGCGCAGGAACTGCGGGTAGTTGTGCAGCGTCAGCGAACCCGGGTGCGTGATGCCGAACGAGTACCACAGGCGTTCCGGGCGCTCGCTGGTCAGCAGGTTCTCGGCGTTGCCGTCACGCGCGTCGGGCAGCGGAATCTTGCGCGAGGGGATGTTGGTGCCGATGTCGTAAACATCGACGGTATCGCGCATCAGCGGATGCATGCGGTACACCGCCACGAACTCTTCCGTCAGCGTGTAGGGCACGCCGTAGTTATTGGGCGCGGTGGAGCCGACGATGCCGGTGAGCGCGTGGTTGAGCGCGCTGTTGCCGCTGGAGTCGGCGAGGTTGGGATCGATGCCGGTGATCAGCTTGATCCAGGAGTCGCTCTTCATCAGGTCTTCGCGCATCTGGCGCGCGTCTTCCTGGAACTGGTCGCGCGGGCCGCCCTGGCCCATGAGGCCCCACCAGTTGGCGTACATGGCGCGCTCGGTGACGGGGTTGGCGATGATCGCCGGCGTCCACTCCACGGTGTGGATCTTGGCCATCAGCGCGGACGTCACGAGGCGGGCCTTGTCGTAGAGCCACTGGTCGCTGGCGCCGGGGTATTTCTGCTTCAGCATGTCGGCGACGGCGTTGTGCTCCTTGGTGAAGAGCTGGTGCATCATCGAGAGGCCGACCCACCAGTTTTCGTTCACGCCGGTGACGGGCTTGCCGGACAGCAATTCGCGCGGCAGCGTGCCGTCGGCATTGATCTTGAGCTTGCCGTCGACGAAGGCGCGCACCTTGTCGTTGACGGTCTTGCTCGAACCGTAGATCTGCGAGCCGTCCCACCAGTGCGTGTTGTAGTTGCGGTAGGTCGCGGGGCGGCCGGCTTCGCCGCCGGTGCGCGTCGGGTCGGGCTGGGTGCGGCGCACGCTCATGGTGCCGGAACCGAGCGGGTCGCCGGCGGGCAGCGGCACCTGGATGGGGCTGTCGACGCTGTTGGGGCCGTGGTCGACCCAGTCGTGGATCATGAACTGGATCCACGACGCGGCGATGAAGTTGAGGCTGGTGGCGGGCTTGAATTCCTTGCGCGCCATCAGGCTGTTGCTGACGTCGCGCGGATTGGGCGCGAGCAGCGTGGTGGTTTCGCCGTGCGTGATGGCCGAGTTCACGTTGCGCCCGAAGCGCATGAGCACGGAGCCTTCGGCCGGGTTGCTGAGGATGTTGCAGGTGCCGTCCTCGGTGCGCGCCGTGTGGGCACGCGCGTCGCAGGTGATGTTGCCGTTGTGGCGGGCATAGTCCGACTCCACGTCGAACAGGTTGTTCTCGAACAGTTCTGAGCGTTCGGCGGCCAGAACCAGCAGCCCCGCCATCACGCCGAGGGTGCCGAACTTGGTCAGCGCCGGCCATGTGACCCATACAGCCATGATTGTTTCTCCCTTTGGTTGTGCAGTGCGTTCCAGCACGCGCCTCGCCGACCTGGATCGGCAGGCGGCGAGTGTAGGGAGAGGACCGGAGGGCAACGCCCTCCTTCGGGAGGGGCGGCGGCCCGGATCAGGAAAGTGTCCGGTTTTGCTTGGGATCTGTCCGTTCCGGAAATGGTTCTTGCACCGGCCTGCCGGCATCGTCGGCGCGCACGATGCGCCATCCGCCTCTGCGCTGGCCGGAAAAGACCGGAGGCCTCCGGAACACGCCTGCACGAGAAGACATAAACCTTGCACGACGCGCCAATGGCGGCATTGATGCGGACTGCTGCGCAGGTTGGGAGATATTGTGTCGCCTGCCCGACATTCGACGCCGCATCCGCCTGCAATAATCCGCGCACGCCTCGCGTGCCGGTATGCGCTGCAACTGGTGCGTGCAGGTCGATCGCCGCTCCTTGCGCATTGCCTGCGCCTTCCTAGGAAGACACGGAATGCATGCGCGGCGGCAGAGTCCGGCCGGAGCGCACCCGCTCCGGCAGACGTCTGGACTGCAAAAAACAACAAGAGCCCGGGATAGTGTCATGACAGGAAAGTCCTTGCCGGTGGAAACGGCGCCGGCCCGCCTGCGCCGCGACGAATTGCTCAGCCTGCTCGACCGCAGTGCCGAATTCTCCCTCACCGTCCTGCTCGCGCCCGCGGGCTTCGGCAAGTCCACGCTGCTCGCGCAGTGGCGACAGCACCGTCCCGACCTGGAAACCGCCCTGCTCTGCCTCGATGCCGGCGACGCCGACCCGGTGCGCTTCTTCCGCCGCCTCGGCGAAACCCTGCGCGATCTCGTGCCGGGCTTCGACACGCTTTCCTACAACCCGCTCAGCGCGGAAATCGAGGTGCCGCCGGCGGTGGTGGCGGAAACCCTGGAGCAGGCCTTCGCCGCCGTGCCCGGTCCGCTCTGGCTGCTGCTCGACGACTTCCAGCACGCCGCGCATCCCTTCATCCAGCAGGTGCTGGGCCTGCTGCTCGAGCGCCTGCCGCCGCAGGTGCACCTCGTGCTCGCGTCGCGCCGCCATCCCGGCTTCTCGTTGTCGCGCCTCAAGCTGCTCGACCGCCTGTTCGTCATCGACGAGCACGACCTGCGCCTCGACTGCCGCCAGATCGCGCTGCTGGCGCGCCAGCTCCGCCTCGAGCTGACGCCGGAGCAGGCCTCGCGCCTGCTGGACCGCACCGAGGGCTGGATGGCCGGCGTCAAGCTGGCGCTGCTGGTGCAGGCCAGCAGCGGCAGCGACGCCATCGCGCACTTCAACGGCCAGCAGCCCGAAGTCGTGGATTATTTCGCGCACGTGGTGCTGCGCGACCTGCCACCCGACCTGCACGAATTCGTGCTGTGCACGGCGCTGCTGCAGGAGTTCGACGCC
>JAJNDL010000183.1 GCA_021156385.1 Moraxellaceae bacterium
TCGCGATGCCGCCTATGTCGACGCCTTCCGGTCACGCGTCGAAGAAATCGGCAACAAGAACTATCCGCAGATCGCCCGCCAGCGGAAGATCTACGGCAATGTGCGTCTGATGGTTTCCATTCTCGCCAACGGCCAGATCAAGGAGATCAAGAAGCTGAAGTCCTCGGGTCACTCCGTCCTCGACCAGGCCGCCGAGCAGAGCGTGCGCCTCGCCGCGCCCTTCCAGCCCTTCCCCGCCGCCATCCGCCGCGACACGGACATCCTGCAGATCATCCGCACGTGGAAGTTCGCGGAGCGGCTGTCCTCCGAAAGCTGATGGCGCGATCAATAAAAAAGCCGGCGGATGCCGGCTTTTTTATTGGAATGGAACAGCGTTATAAATTAAACGAAGCCTATTCAGCCTATACCCTCATGGACCATGGCCCGGTCGGCAGCGTTGCGTCTTCTTGCCAGGGCACCGCCTGCCAGTGATCCGCCCAGTGTCGTGATCGCCAACACCACATGCTGGACCGCGGTCAGATTCTGCGACAGGGCCAAGTCGACCAAGATCGAGAGCAGGGCGACCATCGCGGCCAGCGGCATCTCGCCACGATTTGCAACACGGCCGCACACATAGGCACCAAGCGCCGAGAACAGCACTCCGGCTGCCTCCAGCGCAAGCCCCAGCGGCGTTTTCAGCGACAGTGACGCCAGGACCTGCACCTCCATTTCCTCCGGCGTCACCTCGGCACTGAGCAGGCGCATAAAGATCGGTATGGTAACCAGCATGCCCAACAGCATGGTTGCACCGAAATCCACGGCAAAGCCGAGCAACACAGCCTTTACTGCCGAACCCTGCGGAATCTCCGTGCCGAGGCAGACCTGGCCCTTCGGAGTGCTGTAGGGATTGCGCTCTTCCGTGCCCTGCATGGTCGTGGTTACCAGCCCAGCGCTTTCTGCTGTTCCTTTATAAGCTCGCCGATGCCCTTCTCCGCCAGCGCCAGCATGGCGTCGGTCTCGGCGCGGCTGAAGGGCTTGCCCTCGGCCGTGCCCTGCACTTCCACGAAGCCGCGGCACGCCTTCGTACATGCCGACCGACACGGCGGCGATCAGGCCCGTGAGCGGGTCCTGCTTGATGGTCTTCTTCTGCAGCATGAAGGACAGCGCATCCACCAGCGCGACGCAGCCGCCGGTGATGCTGGCGGTGCGGGTGCCACCGTCGGCCTGGATCACGTCGCAGTCGATGGTGATGGTGTTCTCGCCCAGCTTCTTCAGGTCGACGCAGGCGCGCAGTGAACGGCCGATCAGGCGCTGGATCTCCAGCGTGCGGCCGCCCTGCTTGCCACGGGTCGCCTCGCGATCGGAGCGGGTATGGGTGGAGCGCGGCAGCATGCCGTACTCGGCGGTGATCCAGCCCTCGCCCTTGCCCTTCAGGAAACGCGGCACGCTGTTCTCCACGCTCGCGGTGCACAGCACCTTGGTGTCGCCGAACTCGACCAGCACCGAGCCTTCGGCATGCCGGGTGTAGTGGCGGGTGATGGTGACGGGACGCAGCTGGTCGGGCGCTCGGCCGGAAGGACGCATTAAGGACTCCACAGGATTTTGCAAAGGGCGGCAGTATAGCCATCGGGTTCTCAGCCGAACATCGCAGATGAGGTACACTTTCGCGATGCCACCGCGGTATCGCGCCGTGCCTGAAGAAACCGCAGGCCGGGCCTCGGCCCGAGGGCACCGGATTCGAAGCCCGACCTGACGCCGTTTCCCTCACTGCGCGCCGCCCCAGCCGGAGATTTTTGATGATACGCAGCATGACTGCCTTTGCCCGGGCCGAAGTCCGGGGCGATTTCGGCCTGATCGCCTGCGAGATCCGTTCCGTCAACCACCGCTACCTCGAGCCCGGCTTCCGCCTGCCGGAAGCGCTGCGCGACATCGAGTTCCCGCTGCGCGAGCGCCTGCGCCAGGGCCTGACCCGCGGCAAAGTCGACGTGCAGTACCGCTACGAGCCGGCCGACGGCACCGCCGCGACGCTGGCCCTGGACAAGGCCCTGGCCGCCCAGTACGTCGCCGCCGCCATCGAGATCGACCAGATGGCGCAGCACGTGGCCCCGCTCAGCACCACCGACATCCTGCGCCTGCCCGGCGTGGTGAAGACGCGCGAGACCGATGCCGCCGTCCTCCAGGCCGAGGCCCTGAAGCTCTTCGACCAGGCCCTGCAGCAGTTCGTCGCCATGCGCGAGCGCGAGGGCCTGGAGCTGGCCCGCCTGATCGAGGAGCGCCTGGCCGCCACGGTCGCCGAGACCGAGAAGGTGCGCGCGCGCATGCCGCAGATCATGACCTACTACCGCGAGCGCCTGCTGAACCGGCTGGTGGACATCCGGGGCGAGCTCAACAGCGAGCGCCTGGAGCAGGAAATGATATTGTTCGCGCAGAAGATCGACGTCGCCGAGGAGCTGGACCGGCTGACGGCGCACATCGCCGAGATCCGCCGCGTGCTGAAGGAGGCCGGCGCCGTCGGCCGCCGCCTCGACTTCCTGATGCAGGAGCTGAACCGCGAGGCCAATACGCTGGGCTCCAAGTCGGTGAGCGCCGACAGCTCGCTGTCCTCGGTGGAGCTCAAAGTGCTGATCGAGCAGATGCGCGAGCAGATCCAGAACATCGAATAAAAGAAAGGCGGCGGCAGCCGCCGTGAATGCCGGGCGGACGCCGCGCCGTGGCGCCCGCCTCCCGGTCCGGTGGCAGGCCCAGGCAGCCGCCCGACGGATGATCAAGCCCAGGGGAAGCCCATGTCCGGAAGTCTGTTTATCGTCGCGGCCGCCAGCGGCACCGGCAAGACCTCGCTGGTGAAGGCGCTGGTGGAATCCATGCCCGGCCTCGGCGTATCCGTCTCGCACACCACGCGGCCGCAGCGCCCCGGCGAGCTGGAAGGCGTGAACTACCACTTCACCGACCGCGAGGAATTCGTGCGCATGATCGGCGAGGGCGCCTTCCTCGAGCATGCCGAGGTGTTCGGCAACCTCTACGGCACCTCCAAGGAATGGGTGGTGGACCAGCTCCAGCGGGACCGCGACGTGATCCTGGAGATCGACTGGCAGGGCGCGCAGCAGGTCCGCCGCCTGCTGCCGGAATCGGTGGGCATCTTCATCCTGCCCCCCTCGCTGGAAGCGCTGCAGAGCCGCCTCACCGGCCGCGGCCAGGACAGCCCCGAGGTGATCGCCCACCGCCTGCGCGAGGCCCAGGGCGACATCGCCCACTTCGGCGAGTTCGACTTCCTGGTGGTCAACGACGACTTCGACGCGGCCCTGGCCGACCTGCAGTCCGTGGTGCGGGCGGCCCGCCTCTCCTACCGCTCGCAGTCGGTGCGCCAGGAAGACCTGATCAGGCGCCTGCTCGAGATGTGACGCCGGCGCGCCGACCGCCCGGCTCCCGGGCCGCAACGCGGCCCCCGCGACGGTTGAGGCCGCTCCGGCCGTCTTGTAGACTCCACCGCCCTACCTGAAACACCCCGCCGAGGTTTCCCCATGGCCCGCGTCACCGTCGAAGATTGCCTGGAACAACTGGATAACCGCTTCGAGCTCGTGCTCGTCTCCGCAAAGCGTGCCCGGCAGCTGGCCACCGGCGGCAAGGAACCCGGCCTGCCCTGGGAAAACGACAAGCCCACCGTGATGGCCCTGCGCGAAATCGCCGCCGGCCTGGTGACCCGCGACATCCTGACCCAGAAGCCGGAAGAAGAAGAGCCCGCCTTCGACATGCTCCAGCTCGACAACCTGCCGGTACCGCGCCAGCCCGAGCCGGAAGACGACGACCTCTGAGCCGGACACCCGCCGCGGGAAATCACCAAACCCCGCGGCGTCTCACACCCGGTGTGAGAAATTCGCTGCATCCTCCACGGACAAACGCTTGACGTTTGTCGCGTCGGCGCCGGAGACTCAGGTCATGAGTACCGCTGGCATCGACGCCTTATGCACACGCCTCGAAACCTACCTCACGCCCGATCAGATCACTGACGTCAGGCGCGCCTATTTCTTTTCCGAAAAAGCCCACGAGGGGCAGTTCCGCCGCAACGGCGACCCCTACATCACCCATCCCCTCGCCGTCGCCAACATCCTCTGCGACATGCACATGGACCACCAGAGCCTGATGGCGGCCATGCTGCACGACACCATCGAGGACACCGGCGTTTCCAAGGCCGAGCTGGCCGGCGAGTTCGGGGAGGAGGTGGCGGAGCTCGTCGACGGCGTCACCAAGCTGACCCAGGTGCACTTCAACTCCAAGGCCGAGGCGCAGGCCGAGAACTTCCGCAAGATGATGCTGGCCATGACGCAGGACACCCGCGTCATCCTGGTCAAGCTCGCCGACCGCCTGCACAACATGCGCACGCTGGACGTGCTCTCGCCGGAAAAACGCCGCCGTGTCGCCAGCGAGACCCTGGAGATCTACGCGCCCATCGCCAACCGCCTCGGCATGAACGAGTTCCGTATCGAGTTCGAGGACCTGGGCTTCAACGCGCTCTATCCGATGCGCGCCTCGCTGATCAAGAAAGCCGTGAAGTCGGCCCGCGGCAACCGCAAGGAAATGCTCACCACCATCAAGGAGGCGCTGGAAACCCGCCTCCAGGAAGAGGGCGTCAATGCGCGCGTGATCGGCCGCGAGAAACACCTCTACAGCATCTACCAGAAGATGCGCGAGAAGCAGAAGAGCTTCGACGAGATCATGGACGTGTACGGCTTCCGCCTCATCACCGAGAACGTCGACGCCTGCTACCGCGCCCTCGGCATCGTGCACAACCTCTACAAGCCGATTCCCGGCAAGTTCAAGGACTACATCGCGATCCCGAAAGCCAACGGCTACCAGTCGCTGCACACCGTGCTGAAGGGCCAGCGCGGCGTGCCCATCGAGATCCAGATCCGCACCGAAGCCATGGAGGCCATGGCCAACAACGGCATCGCCGCGCACTGGCTGTACAAGACCGACGGCTTCACCAACACCTCGCAGACGCGCGCTCGCGAATGGATGAAGTCGCTGCTCGAGATCCAGAAGAATGCCGGCAGCTCGATGGAGTTCATCGAGAACGTGAAGATCGACCTCTTCCCCGACGAGGTCTACGTGTTCACGCCCAAGGGCCGCATCCTGACGCTGCCGGTCGGCGCCAC
>JAJNDL010000184.1 GCA_021156385.1 Moraxellaceae bacterium
ATATTGTGTAGCGGCGTTGTGCCTGCAGCGCTGCTTATCTTTGCCTGCTGATTGCAGTTCTTTCGCGGCACGTACCGGCAACAACAAGCGGCCGAAGGTTTGATTGTGGCCGGAGGGCGCAATCGTCACTTTAATTGCGTGGCGTTGTTGCGGACGTGCATTCCCGTCGCTGCCGGAACCAGCCGTCCAGCCACGGAGTCGTCCGCAACAATTCCGCATCACAGGGGTTCATCCGCACTCTTTCCTTCACTGCCTTTCGCCTCGCGAAGGGCCGGCCGGCTGCTGCCGCAAACCTGGTGGAAGAATGCGTCACCCCGCAAGGAAGCTGTGTGCAGTCGCTTCACGCGTTCTCAACCAGTGAGGGATCCATGATGAACAGGAACATGCTTTCAGTTGCGGCAATGGTCGCCGGCCTGCTTGGCACGGCCAGCATCGCCCAGGCGGCCGATACGGGCATCATCACCATACCGGTCGTCAATCTCGACAATCCCTGTACGTCAGGGCACGACTACATCAACGGCACGCTGAGCGTGAAGGGCGTGCTGCAGATTACCGACGGTGTAAAGTTCCTGACCGTCAGCGGCAAGGGCTCCGGTACCGACTATAACGGCCTGCAATACCAGTACGGCGGCAAGCTCGTGTACAAGTACCACGATCCGCTGCCCGCGATTCACTACCACAAGCTGCGCCTGGTCAGTGCCGGCAGCACCGACAATGCCTTCATCACCTGCGCCATCCACGTGAACGAGCTGGGCGTCATCACCAAGCTCGAGATCGGCGACGTGGAGTGCCGCGGCTGAGCGCGCCACCGTGACCGGTAGACACGCCCCACGTCGTGGGGCGTTTTCTTCTGGCACCGGGCGGAGTCCGGTTAACGGCCGGTGAGCAGTTACAGGCCGGCACCCGGCCGCCACAGAAAATTGCGAGCCGATGGCTGGAACCGCTGTAGGAAAATTGCTTCTATACTGCGGCTAAGAAGAAGGAACCAGCCGCAGGAGCACAGCCATGGGCCATATCACCCTGAAAGGAAATCCCGTCGATACCTCTGGCGACTTGCCCGAGGTGGGCAGCAAGGCGCCGGCCTTTACCGTGGTGAAAACCGACCTCAACGAGATAAGCCTGCGCGACTTCGAGGGGCGGCGCGTCATCCTCAACATCTTCCCGAGCGTGGACACGCCGACCTGTGCGATGTCGGTGCGCCAGTTCAACCAGCAGGCCGCCGCCGCGCGCAACACCGCCGTGGTCTGTGTCTCCGCCGACCTGCCCTTTGCCCTCAGCCGCTTCTGCGGCGCCGAAGGCCTGAACAACGTCCAGGCCGCCTCGGTGTTCCGCTCGCCCGAATTCGGCCGCGACTACGGCGTACTGATCACCACCGGGCCGCTGCGCGGCCTGTTGTCGCGCGCCGTCGTCGTCATCGACGAGGGCGGGCGCGTGCTTTACACGCAGCAGGTGCCGGAGATTGCCGACGAGCCCGATTACGCGGCAGTGCTCGAGGTACTGCAGCGCGACTGAAGCGCCGAGCCCCGGCCCATGAAAAAACGCCCCGAGGGGCGTTTTTTCATGGGTGTAGCCTGCAGCAGGATGGTGGCCTGCTGAAATGAAAAACGCCCCGCAGGGCGTCTTTCACAGGCACGGGATCAGGCGGCCGCCTTTTCCTTGCGCTTTTCCTTCTTTTCCTTCTCGGCCATGGCCGCGGCGATTTCCTCGTCGCTGACACGGGTGATCTGCTGGATGGCGTGGCGGATCTCGGCGGAGAGGATGAGGCGCGACTCCGAAGCGATGGCGACGAGCTGGTCGTCGAAACGCAGGTTGTCGCGGCCGTCGACGGTGACCACGCCGGTTGCCTTCAGCGTCTCCACGAAGTTGCGGAAGAGCGCCTTGTCCGAGAATTCCGGCGCGCTGAACTCGTGCAGCACGGAAAGGCGCTGGGCGAGCAGGTGGCAGAGGTCCTCGAGGCGCTGCTGCGAGATGCGGCCGGAGCCGATCTGGGTGAGCAGCGCCACCGTCATGTAGTAGCGCTCCAGGTTCTGGCGCACGCCCTGGGCGAGCACGTTGAGCTCGGCATAGGACTCGCTGGTCGGGCTGGCGCAGATCAGGTGCTCGCTGTCGCGGGCGATGAGCAGGCCGGTGTCGACGCAGGCGTCCAGCCACTGCCCGATCACCTCCTGCACCGCTTCCTGGCACCAGGGCAGGAACAGCTCGGACTGCAGGAAGCGGTAGATGCTGCGCACCATCTGCACGATCTCGCGACGCGTCAGCTCGCCGTTGTGCTGCATCAGGCAGGCGATGAGCGAGGGCAGGATGAAGAGGTGCTGCACGTTGTTGCGGAAATAGGTGAGCAGCATGGCCTGCTCGTCGTTGACGCCGATCAGGTCGCCGAGCGGGTGCTTGATGCGGTGCAGGATCTTGAGCTGCTCGCCGTAGGCGACGATCTCGCGCGCCGGCATGTCGGTGACGACGAGCTCGCGGCTGTAGGGGACCTTCTTCAGCAGCGTGCGGTAGAGCTCGATCTGCTGCACCAGCTGGTCCTCGTCCATGGCGTGCTTGGGCGTGGCGAGCAGGGCGGTGGCGAGCAGGTTGACCGGATTCACCGCGGCGGCGGCATTGATGTGGGTGACGATGCGGTTGGCCAGCTTGTCGACGGTGCTGGTCATCCACGGCGTCTTTTCGTCATCGCCCACCGGGGTCTCGCGCCAGGCCGGGAATTCCGCATCCAGCAGCTGCTCCAGGTAGATGGGCTCGCCGAAGGAAAGCTGCACCTTGCCGAAGGTCTTCTTGATCTTGCGTGCGGCGGAGAGCACGCCCCAGATCGTTTCCTTCTGCTTGGGCTTGCCGGCCAGCTCGCCGACATAGGTCTTGCCCTCCATCAGCTTTTCATAACCGATGTAGGCGGGCAGGAAGACGATGGGCCGGCTGTGGTCCTTGAGATAGCTGCGCAGCGTCATGGCCAGCATGCCGGCACGCGGCGAAAGCAGGCGCCCGGTGCGGGAGCGGCCGCCCTCGATGAAGTACTCCATGGAGTAGCCCTTCACCGTGATCTGGTGGATGTATTCGTTGAATACCGCGCTGTAGAGGAAGTTGCCCTTGAAGCTGCGGCGCAGGAAGAAGGCGCCGGCGCCGCGCATCAGCGGCCCCACGACGGGCATGTTGAGGTTGGCGCCCGCGGCGATGTGCGGCGTGCGCAGGCCGCGGTGGAAGATCACGTAGGAGAGCAGCAGATAGTCGATGTGGCTGCGGTGGCAGGGCACGTAGACGATCTCGTGCTCCTGTGCGGCCTGGCGCACCGTCTCGAAGTGGTGGACCTCGACGCCGTCGTAGAGCCGGGTCCACAGCCAGGTCAGGAAGATGTCGAAGAAGCGGATGACCGGGTGCGAGTAGTCCGCGGCAATCTCGCGGATGTACTTGAGGGCGCGTTCGGATGCCTTCTCGCGCGAGATCTTCTTGTCTTCCGCCTCGCGGGTGATGGCGGCCTGCACCGGCGGCGCGTCGAGGATGGCCTTGGCCAGGGTGCGGCGGTGCGAGAGGTCGGGGCCGATGGCGATCTCGCGCTGGCGGCGGAAGTGCACGCGCAGCACGCGCGACAGCTTGCGCAGCGTGAGTTCCTCGTTGAGGCCTTCCTCGAGGACGCTGCGCGCCGACACCGGCGTCGAGAACTTCACGTAGGTCTCGCGACCGTGCAGGAGGATGGTGACGAGCTGCTTGAGCACGCCCGGCGTGGTCCAGGAGTCGGCGAAGAGGATCTTGAAGATCGACTTCTCCTTGTCCGGCGAGCGGCCCCAGAGGATGGACACCGGCACCAGCTGCACGTCGAGCTGGGGATGCTCGCGCATGGCCTCGACCAGGCGCAGGAAGCGCGGCGAATACTCGAAGCGGTTGCGCTTGAGCGGCGAGGGATTGTCGGAGCGGGTCAGGAAGAACAGCGAGCGGCGCTCGCGCAGGTGCGGGCTCTGCATGGCGCGCAGGGCGCGCGGCAGGCCGGCCTTGCGGGTTTCCGTCTCGAGGACGAGGAGATTGGAGAGGAAGCGCGTCTGCAGTACGTAGCAGACCGGCTTGTCCGGATCGAGCTGCAGCTGCTTCAGGTCCTCCGGCAGCACCGTGGTGCGCACGAAAATGTAGAGGAGCTTGCGGGCAAACAGCAGGAAGAGGTTGCTAAGCCATTGGGGCATGCGTCAGAGCCTTCAAAAAAAGCAAAAGAAAACAAAAGGAAAGCGGCGCCATGGTAACAAGCCGCCGGCCAGAAGGGGGCCGTGGTCCCGGCGGGCCGCGGGCTGGCCCCGGCGGAGGGGCGTGGCCGGCCGGGCCGGTCTCAGGAGGTCACGTCGTTGACGAAGTTGGACATCGCCGCGATGGCCTTGCGGCCTTCCGGCAGGAAGCGGTGGAAGAGCGGGAACACGTGCGGCATCTCCTTCCACTCGCGGTAGTGCAGGCGTACGCCGGCGCGCTTGGCGTTGCGGCGGATGGCGCGGGCGTCGTCGAGCAGGATCTCGGTGGTGCCGACGTGCACCATGAGCGGCGGCAGGCCGGCGAGGTCGGCATAGGCCGGGGAGAGCAGCGGGTCCTTGGGATTGCGCGTGCCGATGTGGCGCAGGCCGAGGTGGCGCAGGCCGTCCGGGCTCAGCATGGACTCGCAGTGCGCGTTCAGGCGGTGCGACTGGTAGCTGCAG
>JAJNDL010000185.1 GCA_021156385.1 Moraxellaceae bacterium
TCCGGCCGCAGCGCGTCCTTGAACAGCAGCAGCGTGTTCTCGCGCGGCTGCAGGAAGAGGATCACCTCGTGCGCACCGAGATCCTCGGGCTTCTTCGGCAGGCCGTGGCGGGCGAGATAGGCCGGGCTGGCATAGAAGCGCCCGGAGAGATTGCCGAGCCGGCGCGCCACCAGCGAGGAGTCGGCGAACTCGCCGATGCGCAGCGCGAGATCGAAGCCTTCCTGCACGAGATCGACCATGCGCCCCGAGAGCTCGGCCTCGATGCTGACCTCGGGATGGCGCTGCATGAACTCCGCCACCACGCGCCCCATGAACTTCATGCCGAGCTCGACCGGCATGGTGATGCGCAGGTTGCCGCGCGGCGCTTCCTGCAACTGCGTCACCGCCTGTTCGGCCTCGCGCAGTTCGCCCAGCACGCGCTTCGTGCGATCGAAGAAGAGGCGGCCGGCTTCGGTGAGGTGCAGCTTGCGCGTGGTGCGCTGCAGCAGGCGCACGCCGAGGTCGGCCTCGAGCCGGGACAGCGCACGGCTGACCGAGGACTTGGGCTGGTTGAGGCGGCTGGCGGCGGCCGTCAGGCTGCCTTCGCTGACGACCTTCTCGAAGACGGCGACGTCGTTGAGGTCCATGGCTTCCCCTGGAAAAAGACTGCGCAAGCACCGCAGGGCAGCCTGAACAATTGTTCGCGGGCAAGGAACGGTTAATTCCCGTAACCGAGACTAATCAGCAAACCGGAACAATACTAGGATGGTGAACACATGAAGGGTCCAGGGAAACAGACGGACCCGTTTCATCCCTCAGCCAGAGCCTGCGTTTGCCTTCCCGTGGAAGGCCGGCCGGTGCCACAGAGGACAGCGACATGATCACCATCCGCAGAAGCGAGGAGCGCGGCCATGCCAACCACGGCTGGCTGGAGACCCGGCATACGTTTTCGTTTTCGTCCTACCAGGATCCGCGCTTCATGGGCGTCTCCGCCCTGCGCGTGATCAACCAGGACATCGTGGCGCCCGGCACGGGCTTTCCGGCGCACCGCCACGAGAACATGGAGATTCTGACCTGGGTGCTGCGCGGTGCCGTCACCCACCGCGACAGCATGGGCAACGAAGTGCGCGTGGGCCCCGGCGAATGCCAGCTCATGAGCGCCGGCACCGGGGTCACCCACAGCGAATACAACCGCGAGCGCGAGGAGCTGGAGCTCCTGCAGATCTGGATCTATCCGAACACGCACAACACCGAGCCGAGCTACCAGCAGAAGCGCTTTCCCGACGCCGAGACGCTGCAGCTCCTGGTGTCGCCGGACGGCGCCAACGACTCGCTGCGCATCCGGCAGAAGGCGCGCGTCTGGCGCGGCCGGCTGGACGAAGGCCAGGAGGCGGCGCACACCCTGGTCGGCAAGACGGCCTGGGTGCAGCAGATCCGCGGCAGCCTCGCCCTGGACGACGCCACCACGCTGCACGACGGCGACGGCGCCGACATCCGCGAGCTGCCGGAGCTCCGCTTCCACGCGCAGAGCGACAGCGAGTTCCTGCTGTTCGACCTGCCCTGACGCGGGGTCGGCCACCCATCCGGGTCCCGACCCGCGGACAGACAGCGAACTGATAACGACAACAACGGAGGCCCCATGCATAACCCGCTTGACGAACAGGCGCTGCAACAGCTCTTCCTGGAAGCACGCACGTACGGCCAGTGGCTGGACAAGCCGGTGAGCGACGCGCAGCTGCGCGAGCTCTACGACCTCACCGTGCTCGGCCCCACCTCGGCCAATTCGCAGCCGGCCCGCTTCCTCTTCGTCAAGAGCGCCACGGCGAAGGAGCGCCTGCGCCCGTATCTTTCACCGGGCAACGTCGACAAGACCATGAGCGCGCCGGTGACGGTGATCGTCGGCGCCGACTACGCCTTCTACGAGCATCTGCCGGCTTTCTATCCGCATGTCGACGCCCGTGCCTGGTTCATCGGCAACCAGCCGCTGATCGACACCACGGCGCTGCGCAACAGCTCGCTGCAGGGCGGCTACCTCATCCTCGCCGCCCGCGCGCTCGGGCTCGATGCCGGCGCCATGTCCGGCTTCGACAGCGCCGGCGTCGACAAGGAGTTCTTCGCCGGCACCACGGTGCGCTCGAACTTCCTGATCAACCTCGGCTACGGCGACCGCGGCAGCCTGAAACCGCGCAGCCCGCGGCCGCCGTTCGCAGATTTTGCAAAGATTCTTTGATAATCGTTTCAGCAATCCGGCCTGCGCCCGTGCGAAGGCCGCCAAAACAACGAGGAGCAAAACATGGAATTCTTCCGCCAGCTCAACGACCGGGTGGCCGGCATCGTCGCCGCACCGGCGGTCAACAGCGCACTCATCCTGGCGGCGCGTGCACTGATGGCCAGCATTTTTCTCATTTCCGGTTACGAGAAGATCGGCAACTATGAAGCGACGCAGGGCTACATGCAGTTCATGGGGGTGCCCGGCGGGCTGCTGCCGCTGGTGATCCTCCTGGAACTCGGCGGCGGCTTGGCACTGTTGGCAGGCTTCCAGACGCGCCTCGCCGCGCTGGGCCTGGCCGTGTTCACGCTGGTGGCCGCCTTCCTCTTCCACCGCTCGCCGGAAGACATGCAGCGCATCATGTTCCTGAAGAACCTTGCCATGACGGGGGGACTGCTCGCCTTCACGGTCTTCGGCGGCGGACGCCTGAGCCTGGATGACGAGGGCGACCGGCGCCCGTGACTCACCTGGCGGACGGCATCCGCCGTCCGCCGCACGCAGGGCTCCGGCCCTGCGGTCCACTGCCTCGCGGCAGGCAGCCTGGAGAGGAAAAAAGCATGGAAGCAGCCGTCACGTTACCCGAGGAAATGCAGCTTCTCCCGCTGGGCGATGCCGGCCTCGCCGGCTGGAAGATCGCCACGCCGCATTGCCGGGCGCTGGTCAGCATCCAGGGCGCGCAGGTCCTGGAGTTCCAGGCGGTCGGCCGCAAGCCGCTGCTGTGGCTCTCCGACACCGCCACCTATGTGCCGGGCAAGGCCATCCGCGGCGGCATCCCGCTGTGTTTCCCCTGGTTCGGCCCGCATCCCGACGACCCCGGCAAGCCGGCGCACGGCTTCGCCCGCACTCTCGACTGGCAGCTCGCCCAGGTGGAGCGCAAGCCCGAGGCGCTGCTGCTGCATTTCCGCCTCGCCAGCAGCGCGGCCACGCGAGCGCTTTGGCCGCACGACTTCGAGGCGACGCTGCAGATCTCGCTCGGCCGCGTGCTGCAGCTGCAACTGGAGGTCACCAATACCAGCGCTGCGGAGTTCTCTTTCGGCTTCGCCTTCCACAGCTACTTCCCGGTCAGCGACATCCGCCAGGTGCAGGTCGAGGGTCTGGACGGCACCCCCTGCATCGACCAGCTCAATCCCGCCCGCACGCCGCAGACGCAGCAGGGACCGGTGCGCTTCGCCGGCGAGACCGACCGCATCCACCTGCACACCGGCGGCGAGCTGTGCCTGGTCGACGCCGCTGTCGACCAAGCCGTGCGCATCTCCGCTCCGGCCTGCCGCAGCGCCATCGTCTGGAACCCGGGGCCGGCCAAGGCGGCCCGCCTCGGCGACATGCCGGCCACGGCCTGGCAGCACATGGCCTGCGTCGAATGCGGCAACGTCGAGTCCGACCGCGTGAGCCTGCCGCCGGGCGCCGCCAAGCTCTTCACCCTGCAGCTCGAAAGCGAGAACTGACCGCCCCGGCCGGCAGCTCTCTCCGGAAATCCCGCGCTTTCTGCCTTCCGGCAGCAAACGGCCGCCCGACCCTTGCCAGCCCCGACAGCAGCCCCGACACTCCGGACAGACCCTGCTGCGGCCCGCTTGCCCGGGCCCGCCCTTCCGGATTCCGCTGTTGCCCGCCTGCGGGCGGGACCGAGGCCGCCATGAGCGACAACAAGAACGACAAGCGCTTCGGCGCCACCACGCCCGGCAAGCGCTTCATGAAGCTGGCCGGCATGTCCGCCAGCATCGCCGGCAATTTCGCCAAGAACCGCATCAAGGGCGCGCTGGGCACGCTGACGGAAGAAGAACGCCTGAAGGAGCGCGAGCAGCTCTTCTCCCAGGTTGGCGAGCAGATCGCGCAGACCCTGGGCGAAATGAAGGGCGCCGTCATGAAGGTCGGCCAGATCGCCTCGCAGTTCAAGGACGTCTTCCCCAAGGAGATCGCCGACGCGCTCGCCAAACTCCAGAAGGAATCGCCGCCCATGCCCTTCGGC
>JAJNDL010000186.1 GCA_021156385.1 Moraxellaceae bacterium
CTGGCGAGGATGAGTGCGTCGTACTCGCCGGCATCGAGCTTGGCGAGACGCGTGTTGACGTTGCCGCGCAGGTCGCGGATGGCGAGGTCGGGCCGATGGTGGCGCAGCTGGCACTGGCGGCGCAGGCTGGAGGTGCCGACCACGGCACCGGCCGGGAGCGCGTCGATCGAGGCGTAACGCGACGACACGAAGGCATCGCGCGGATCCTCGCGCTCGCCGATGGCGACAAGACCGAGCCCGTCCGGGAATTCCATCGGCACATCCTTCATCGAATGCACGGCGAGGTCGGCGCGTCCGTCGAGCAGCGCCACCTCGAGCTCCTTCACGAAGAGACCCTTGCCGCCGATCTTCGCGAGCGGCGTGTCGAGGATCTTGTCACCTTGGGTCGTGAACGTGACGAGCTCGACCGCGAGGCCCGGATGCAGACGCTGCAGCTCGGCGCGGATGTGCTCCGCCTGCCACAGGGCGAGCGGCGATTTGCGGGTGGCGATGCGCAGGGTATCGGTCATGGAAAAACGGCAGGAATCGGAAGAGCCGGCAGTTTAACTGATGACGCCACTGCGGGAGTGACTTTCTTGGAAGGCCCTGCGCTCAGAGGCACAGGCTGGCCGGGCACGCCGGAGACTGGCGAGCCCGAGACGGGACGAGGCGCACCGCCGCAGCGGCGCACCTCCCCGGGAGATCAGTTGCCGTAGACGATGGTGGTGTAGTCCGCGATCACGCCAAAGATGATCTGCGTTTCATGGTCGACGTGATGGATCTTGGTGATGCCGCCGTTCTTGGCCGCCATTTCGATGCTGGCATCGCCGGTGGCATAGAGGCCGAGGATGGAGCGCGCGTAGGAACGGCCGACCTTGTCGGGCTTGTCGGCAGAGCCGGTCACGCCGACCGGACCGGTGACATGGGAGTAGAGCAGGCCGTTGACCGGGGCATTGGCGACGGCACAGCCGGAAAGGGCGGCGGCCAGGGCGCTGGCAGCAAGCAGGCGCTTCATGGGGAAACTCCTTGTTGTTTTCTTGGGCCGCTGGGCACTTTGCGCGGCTGAGGGCCGACTTTAAGGAAGCGCCGGGGAAATAGCCATAGCTCCCCTGCCCCGGCGCCTGTACCTGGACGTCAAAGTTTTTGCATGGTTTCCCGCAGCTCCGGCAGGTGCCGGCGGCTGACCACGAGACGGTCCTCGATACCCTTGATGCGCACTTGGTACTGCCCCGGCGCCACCAGCTCCAGGCCATCCAGGTAGTGCAGCGCCAGCAGGGCGTTGCGATGGATGCGGATGAAGCGCTGGCCGAACTCGTTCTCGAGATCCTTCAGGGTCTCGTCGATCAGCACCTCGCCCTTGCCATGGCGGACGGTGACGTATTTCTGGTCGGCCAGGAAATAGCGCACGTCATCGACCGGGATCAGCTCGATGCCGCGATGGGTTTTGGCCGTGATATGGCTGCGGCCGTTGGTGCGGGCGTCCTCGGCGCTGGTCTTCACCGCCTCGAGCTGCGCGCGGTTGACGCGCACGGCCCGGCCCACGGCTTCGGCGAGCTGCTCCTTGCGCACCGGCTTGAGCAGGTAGCCCACGGCCTGCACCTGGAAAGCCGCCAGGGCATGCTCGTCATAGGCGGTACAGAAAATCACGGCGGGCGGTTCGGGCAGCTGCGCCAGCGCTTCGGCGCAGACGAGGCCGTCCATCACCGGCATGCGCAGGTCGAGCAGCACGATATCGGGATGCAGGACCGTCACTTGGCGCAGGCAGTCCTCGCCATTCTCGGCTTCGCCCACGACTTCATAGCCGTCCATGTCACGAAGAAAACGGGCCAGACGTTCCCGCGCCAGCGCCTCATCGTCACAAATAAGCACCTTCATATCATGCTCCTTCTAGATTTCTTCTACTTTTTCTTCTTCTGTTGTAAGGGCCCTTCCCTTCTGCGCGAGGCTCAGGGGATACGAGAGATAAGTCGTGTGCACGACTGTATCGGCATGCGTGGTCAGCTTGGCGGTATCGCCATAGTGGGCCTGCAGCCGCTGCCGGATGTTGTTCAGCGCCATGCGGTTGCCCCGCGCTGGCGTCGCAGTGGCCGGCGCCACCGGATTGGTGATGATGATGCTGACGTCGCGGCCGTCGTAGTCGACCGTGATGCGCACCGTGCTGGGCTCGAAGCGCGGCTCGACCCCGTGATAGATCGCGTTCTCGATCAGCGGCTGCAGCGTCAGCGCGGGAATGCGCACCTGCTCGGGCACGGCATTCATCTGCCACTCGACCTGCAGCCGTTCGCCGAGGCGGAACTTCTCGATGTTCACGTAGTGCTGGCACAGCTCCAGCTCTTCATTCAGCCCGACCTCGCCTTCGGCACGCAGGCTGGCACGAAACAGTTCGGAGAGGTCTTCGACCGCCTGCTCGGCCTTGTCGGGATCGACATGGATCAGGCTGGCAATGATATTCATGGAATTGAACAGGAAATGCGGACGGATACGCGATTGCAGCGCCTGCAGGCGCGCCGTGAGTTCGGTGCGCTGGCGAACGCGCAACTGCTCCTGCAGGAAAAAGTAGCGCATGATGAGCCCGGCAATGATGGCGCCGATCAGCACGTTGCGCAGGATGTCCTGGCTTTCCACGGAATAGAAATAGGCAATGCGCGCAAAACGCAGCGCCGGCTCGGCCAGCCAGCTGAAGAAAGCCACCAGGCCCACGACCAGCACGAAGGCAATACCGGCAGCTGTGGAGCTGGGCAGGCGCATGAGCGGACGGCGCAGCCAGCAGAGCAGGGCTGCGCTGACGAGGGCGATCCACTGCACCAGCAAGGACGTTAGTGCCAGCTTGTCCCAGGGAAAAGACGCAAAATGGTTTGTGCCGGCAAGGACAAGCAGCAGAGCCAGAAGCTCGGCCGCAACCACCAGCATTAGTAGTGCCTGAGAGCCACAGAAGTCCGGCAGAAAGAAGTCTTCGGCGCCTACTTCTGTGACTTGGTTATTGTTTTTGGTGTGGCGCATGCATCAGAGTCTGCGCCCTTAGCCGACGAACGGCAAGTCAGGCAAAGGTTAAGGCAGGCCGGTATACTGCGGGCCATCCCGGGATTGCTGCCGTCTGCCGGATTTGCCGTGCGCTCCCTTCGACTGTCGAGTTTTCCATGAGCCAATCTTCCTCCTCTTCCATGTGGGGTGGCCGCTTCAGCGAAGCCACCGATGCCTTCGTGGCCGAGTTCACCGCTTCGGTCAGTTTCGACAAGCGCCTATATAAGCACGACATCATGGGCTCGATCGCCCATGCCACCATGCTGGCGAAAGTAGGAGTGCTGAGTCAGGAAGATCGCGACAAGATTGTCGAGGGATTGCGGCAAATCCAGGCTGAAATCGAGTCCGGACAGTTCGAGTGGCACACCGACCTCGAAGACGTGCACATGAACATCGAGCACCGGCTGACCGAACGCATCGGCATTGCCGGCAAGCGCCTCCACACCGGCCGCTCGCGCAACGATCAAGTTGCCACCGATGTAAGGCTTTACTTACGTGATGAGATTGACGCTATCAGGGCGGAACTGCGGCGCCTGCTGACCGGCCTGGTGGAACTCGCCGAGCGTGAGCATGCCACCATCATGCCGGGCTTCACCCACCTCCAGACTGCCCAGCCCGTGACTTTCGGCCATCACTTGCTGGCCTGGTTCGAGAACCTGATGCGCGACGACGAGCGCTTGGCCGACTTGCGCCACCGCGTCAACCGCATGCCGCTGGGCTCGGCGGCCCTGGCCGGCACCACCTACCCCATCGACCGCGCCTATACGGCCGAGCTGCTGGGCTTCGAAGCCGTCTCGGAGAATTCGCTGGACGCTGTCTCGGACCGCGACTTTGCCATCGAGTTCTGTGCAGCCGCCTCCCTGATCATGATGCACCTCTCGCGCTTCTCCGAAGAGCTGGTGCTCTGGGCCTCGGCCCAGTTCCAGTTCGTGCACCTGCCCGACCGCTTCTGCACCGGCTCCTCGATCATGCCGCAGAAGAAGAACCCGGACGTGCCCGAGCTGGTGCGCGGCAAGGCCGGCCGTGCCTTCGGCCACCTCATGTCCCTGCTCACCCTGATGAAGGGCCAGCCCCTGGCCTACAACAAGGACAACCAGGAAGACAAGGAACCGCTGTTCGATGCCATCGACACGGTCCGCGGCTCCCTCCGTGCCTTTGCCGACATGGTGCCCTCCATCCAGGCCCGCCGGGAAAACATGCGCGAGGC
>JAJNDL010000187.1 GCA_021156385.1 Moraxellaceae bacterium
ACGGGGAAGCGGATGCGGTTCTCGTAGCTGCCGCCCCATTCGTCGTCGCGCAGGTTGGTGCGCGCGGCGATGAACTGGTTGATGAGGTAGCCCTCGGAGCCCATGACCTCGACGCCGTCGTAGCCGGCGGAGCGCGCCAGCGCGGCGCAGTGCGCGAAGTCGGCGATGGTCTGCTCGATCTCCTTGCCCGTGAGCGCGCGCGGCGTGAAGGGATTGATGGGGGCCTGCACGGCGCTGGCCGAGACCAGGTCCGGCTGGTAGCTGTAGCGGCCGGTGTGCAGGATCTGCAGCGCGATCTTGCCGCCCTCGCGGTGCACGGCCTCGGTGACGACGCGGTGGTGCTCCGCCTCTTCCGCGGTGGTCAGCTTGGCGCCGCCCTTGAACACCACGCCCTGCTCGTTCGGCGCAATGCCACCGGTGACGATGAGGCCGACGCCGCCGCGCGCGCGCTCGGCATAGAAGGCGGCCATGCGCGCGAAACCGTTCTGGGCTTCCTCCAGGTTGAGGTGCATGGAGCCCATCAGCACGCGGTTGCGGAGCGTGGTGAAGCCAAGGTCGAGCGGGGCGAGGAGGCGGGGAAAGGCGGTCATGGGGCACCTGTACTAGCGGCGGGGAGGCAATGAACGGCGAACTTAAACGGGCGGCGCCTTCAATTGCAACTGGTTGCACAAAGATGGCCGGCCGGTCAGGCTACGGACATCCGGCCCCGCTTAGGAAGCCCGTATGTCCCTGCCCCATGCCCTGCTGACCTCGCTGCTGGAGAAGCCCAGTTCCGGCCTGGAGCTGGCCCGCCGCTTCGACCGCTCCATCGGTTTTTTCTGGCATGCCACGCACCAGCAGATCTACCGCGAGCTGGCCTGGCTGGAGGGGGAGGGCTGGGTGGAATCCACCGACGAGGGCGGGCGCGGCCGGCGCCGCCTGTACCGCGTGCTGCCGGCGGGGAAGCGCGAGCTGAAGCGCTGGATCGGCGAGAGCGCCGACCCCCGGCCGCTGCGCGACGAGATGATGGTGCGCCTGCGCGCCGCGGCCGTGGTCGGCCCTTCCGGCCTGGCCGCCGACATCCGCCGCCGCCTCGCGCTGCACCGCGAGAAGCTCGCGCTCTACCGCGCAGGGCCCAAAGGTTTTCGTAGGTCGGGATTTATCCCGACTGGCGGGGCCTGATCCAACGCTGTCGTCGGGCTAGGCGCCCCCCGGAGTAAATCCCGACCTACGAAAATCCTTGTGGGTCGGACTTCAGTCCGACGCAGTCGTTGGCCGAAGCCGGCAAGGTTTGCCAGGGCCGCTGTCGGACTGAAGTCCGACCTGCAAAGGCGTTCGTGCGTGCTCAGGGGCGCGGTTGGTCGCGCAGCGCGCGCAGCGGGCCGGAGAGCCGCTCCGGATGGCGCGGCGTGATGCCGCGGTAGCGGTCGATGATCTGCGGCAGTTCGCGCTCGATGTCGCCGGTGGGCTGGAGGCTGCCGAGCAGGCGGATCTCCCGCGTGGCGTAGTCGAAGGCGATGCAGACGACGGGCACGCCGGCGCGCTGCGCGATCCAGTAGAAACCCGTCTTCCAGTTCTCGGCCGTGTCGCGGGTGCCCTCGGGCGCGACCGCGAGCAGCAGCTGGTCCTTCTCGCGCAGCTTGTCCGCCGAGAAGCCGACCAGGTCCTTCGATTTCTCGCGGTCCACCGGCAGTGCGCCGAAGAAGCGCATCAGGGCGCCGAAGGGAAAGCGGAACGCCGAGTGCTTCACGAAGAACGAGATCCTGAGGCCGAGCGCGAACGAGCCGATCACCGTGAGCACGCCATCCTGGTTCGAGGTGTGCGGCGCCACGATCAGCACGGCCTTGCGCACATCCGGGAAGACGCCGGTGAAGCGCCAGCCCATGAGGCGCAGCAGGAGGGTGAACAGGCCGCGGCTGAAGGCGTTGCCGCGGCGCGGAATCTGCGGGCCGAGGGGGATGAGGGGGGAATCGGTCATGGCGGGCCGCAAAAATCCGGAGTGGCGGGAAGTCTAGCAGCGGCCGCCGGGTCGCCGCGGCGACTGGTCGAGGCCGGCGCCCGCCGGTCCAGTCCGCGCCGGCCTGCCGGTCGACGCGCCAGGCATGGTGCGGCTATGGTGCGGGACGTTCGGCATTCCGGTGCCGGCGGCCGACCGGCGCCTCTGCATGCCGGCCGCGCATCCGACCCATTTCTGCGGGCACCTTGCCGGCAGGCTTTTTCACGACAGGACCATGAAAAAAACCATCCTCCTCCTGGCCGTCGCGGCCCTGCTCGGCGGCTGTGCCGCCATGGGCCCCAAGACCATCCCCGCCCAGCGCGCCGCCTACAACGTCGCCGTCCAGCAGTCGGCCGGCGAGGAGCTGCTGCTCAACCTGGTGCGCGTGCTCTACCGCGATCCGCTCTACTTCACGACCGTCGAGCGCGTTGCGGCCAGCATGACCTACCAGCAGGACTACGGCGTCGGCGCCGAGTTCGGCCGCGAGAGCGCGGGCGGGCCGCGCACGCTGGCCCGGGCGCTGTCGCTGAATGCCGGCGCCGGCATCACCGAGAACCCGACCATCTTCTACGCGCCCGTCGAGGGCGAGATGTTCGTGCGCCAGATGATGACGCCCATGAACCCGGAGCTGCTCCTGCTCATGGTGAAATCCGGCTGGTCCGTGGACCGCGTGCTGCGCGTCGGCGTGCAGGAGATCAACGGCCTGAAGAACGCGCCCACCGCGGCCGGCCCGACGCCCTCGCGCGAGCCGGAGTTCCGCGATTTCCTCGAGGCCGTGAAGCTCTTGCGCGCCCTGCAGCGCGAGCAGCTGCTGGATCTTGCCGCCAGTGCCGACGGCAAGAACGTCGAGCTGTGCCTGGCGCCCGCCGCCGCGGAGCGGGCCGAGACGGCGCGCCTGCGCACGCTCCTGAAGCTGGCCGCGTCGCGCGAGTGCTACCGCATCGTGACCGGGTCCCGGGCGGCCAGCCCCGACACCCTTGCCCTGACCACGCGCCCGCTGCTCTCGGCCCTGAGCTACCTCGCGCAGGGCATCCAGGCACCGGCTGCGCATATCGAGGCCGGCCAGGTGCGCCGCACCGTGCGCGCCGACCAGCAGCCCTTCGAGTGGCAGGAGCTGCTCGGCGAGCTCTTCCAGGTGCGCTCGGCGGAGGATGCCCCTGCGGCGGCGAGCGTGGCCGTCCGCTACAACGGCCACTGGTTCTTCATTCCGGCCAACGACCTCGAGACCAAGTCGACCTTCGTGCTGCTCACCCAGCTCATGGCCCTGCACTCGGCCCCGGCCAGCGGCCCGGCCATGAGCTTCTCCTTCGGCAACTAGCGGGACGGCGGCCGGCGCGCCGGGGCTCCGGCCCGGGATCGGCCGCCGTTCGGTACCCGATTCCGCTGCTTCGTCGACCGGGGCCGCCCCGGTACCAGCCTACGACTTTGGGCCTAGGCCCCGGATTTGCCGGGAATGCCGCGCCTATGGTGGTTTTTTCGCCTGAAAACTCAGGTTTTTCGCGGCCTTAGGCTGGCTCGACCCACTAAATCATTACCGCTATTGTGTGAACTAATCGACAATTCTTTGCCTGACCCTGCCTGACGTCTGCACCGGTCGCTGGTGATTTCTTGTCCTGGTTGGGCGGCGCCTTTTCGCCGCCCCGGGCCGTAACGACAGCGACTTCCATGAAAAGAACAACCCTTCTCCTCTCGGGCCTCGCCCTCTTGCTGGGCGGCTGCGCCTCCATCGGGCCCAAGAGCATCTCGGCCAACCGGCCGGCCTACAACATTGCCGTGCAGCAGACCAACGACCAGGAGCTCCTGCTCAACCTGGTGCGCCTGCTCTACCGCGACACCCTCTACTTCACGACCGTCGAGCGCGTCGCCGCCAGCATGGAGTTCAACCAGGGCTACGGCGCCAGCACCTCCGCCAGCCGCAGCATGCCCTTCGCCAAGGACCACACCGTGGTGCGCGGCTTGAACCTCTCCTCGAGCTTCGCGCTCAACGACAAGCCCACCGTCTTCTACGCGCCCATCGACGGCGAGAAGTTCGTGCGCCAGATGATGACGCCGATGAACCCCGACCTGCTGCTCATGCTGGTGAAGTCCGGCTGGTCCATGGACCGCGTGCTGCTGGTCGGCGTGCAGGAAATGAACGGCCTCAAGAACGCGCCGACCGCGGCCGGCCCGACGCCCTCGCGCGAGCCGGAGTTCCGCGAGTTCCAGGAAGCCGCGAAGCTGCTGCGCGCGCTGCAGCGCGAACAGCTCATCGATCTCGCCGCCGGCCCCGAGGGCAAGGGCGTCGAGCTGCGCTTCGTGCGCAACGCCATGGCGCGGCCCGAGGCGCAGCGCCTGAAGGAGCTGCTGAAGCTCAATCCCGCGCGCGACCGCTTCCGCATCATCAGCGGCGTGGAAGCGCCCGATGCCGACACCCTCGCCGTCACCACGCGCCCGTTGCTCTCCGCGCTCTCCTATGTCTCGCAGGGCATCCGCGCACCGCAGGCCCACGTCGAGGCCGGCAAGGTGCGCCGCACCGTGCGCGCCGACCAGCAGCCCTTCGAATGGAAGGAGCTGCTCGGTGATGTCTTCCAGGTGCAGTCCGCCGAGAAGGAACCGGAAGACGCCAGCGTCGCCATCCTCTATCGCGGCCACTGGTTCTTCGTGCCCGACAACGATCTGGAGACCAAGTCGACCTTCGTGCTGCTGACGCAGCTCATGGCCCTGCATTCCGCACCTGCCAGCGCCGGCCCGGCGATGAGCTTTTCCTTCGGGAAATAGGAGCGGGCCATGACAGTAAGGATCGCGCGCTCATGAAAGCCTTCGGCGGAATGCCGCTGCTCCACCGCAATCTCCTCGCGCTGGCCCTGGCCGGCGCGTCCGCTTCTGCACTGGCACAGACGCCGCCCGATGCCGGCGCCCTGCAGCAGCAGATCGAGCGCGACCTGCAACGGCCGCTGCCTGTCGTGCCGAAGCCGGAAGTGCCGGTCGCGCCGGTGGAAAAACCCGCGGCCACCGGCCTCAAGGTCACCGTCTCCGCGTTCCGCTTCACCGGCAACACGCGCCTTTCCACGGCGCAGCTCGAGGCCGTGACCGCGCGCTTC
>JAJNDL010000188.1 GCA_021156385.1 Moraxellaceae bacterium
CCCCTGGGTGACGACGCCGGACCTGAAGACGCTGGGCCTCGGCAACGTCGAGGTGCTGCCGCGCAAGGTGCTGGTGCTCTACGACCCGGCCCACACGAAGGACGTGCAGGAGAGCGAGCCGCAGACCCTGCTCGGCTTCGTCTTCGCCTATCTCGGCCTCGTGCCCGACTACCGTTCGCTGACCACGCCGCCGCCGGACGGTGACATCACCGGCCGCTATGCCGGCGCCGTGGTGTGGATGGAGCGCGACAACGCGCTGGCGCGCACCGAGTGGCCGGACTGGCTGGTGGCGCAGGCGCAGGCCGGCCTGCCGCTGGCCGTGTTCGGCAGCTTCGGCTTCGGCAGCGACAGCGCACGCCTGCAGGCGCTCGGCCTCGTGCTGCCCGAGCTGCCGGAGAACGCCGCGCCGACGCTCACCAACAAGGACGCCAGCCTGATGGGCTTCGAGCTGCCGGTGCGCGCGCGCAGCGACCTCGCGCCGCTGCGCCTTGCGGGCGCAGGCAAGCCGCTGGTGACGCTGCAGGCGCGGCATGCCGGCGCGCTGCATCCGGCGGCGCTCACCGCCTGGGGCGGCTACGTCACCACGCCCTATGTGCTGGAGGTGCTGCCGGGCGAGGAGTCGCGCTGGCTGGTGAATCCGCTCGCCTTCCTGCGCGCGGCGCTGCGGCTCGATCCGGCGGTGCCGGTGCCCGACGTCACCACCGAGAACGGCCGCCGCCTCTTCTTCGTGCACATCGACGGCGACGGCTTCGCGAGCCAGGCCGAACGCCGCGGCACCAAGGCCTATGCCGGCGAGGTCATGCGCGACGAGATCCTGAAGCGCTACCGCTGGCCCACCACGACCTCGGTGGTGGAAGGCGAGACCGGCGCGCAGGGCCTGTATCCCAAACTCTCGCCGCGCCTCGAGAAGGCGGCGCGCGACATCTTCGCGCTGCCCTGGGTGGAAGTGGCGACGCACACCTACTCGCACCCCTTCTTCTGGCACGACGCCGAGCAGGCCTCGGGCAAGGACGACGGCGGCGGCCAGCTGCACCTCGACATCCCGAAATACCGCTTCAGCCTGGCGCGCGAGATCGCAGGCTCGCGCGACTACATCAACCGCCACCTGACCGACGCGAAGAAGCCGGTGAAGGTCGTGCTCTGGACCGGCGACTGCACGCCGAGCGAAAACGCGCTGGCCGAGGCCGAGCGCGCCGGCCTCTACAACATGAACGGTGGCGACACCACCATCACCAAGCGCTTCACGAGCTGGACACGCATCGCCGGCATTGGCGTGGCGAAGGGCGGACGCTTCCAGGTCTTCGCGCCCAACCAGAACGAGAACGTCTACACCAACGACTGGACCGGGCCCTTCTACGGTTTCGACCGCGTCATCGAGACTTTCGAGCTCACCGACCGGCCCTACCGCTTCAAGCCGGTGAACCTCTACTACCACTTCTACTCGGCGAGCAAGGAAGCCTCGCTGCAGGCGCTGCACCGCATCTACCGCTGGATCGGCACGCAGCCGCTGCATCCGGTGTGGGGCTCCGACTACATCCGCAAGGTGCTCGACTACAACAGCCTGGTCATCGCGCGCACGCCGCAGGGCTTCCGCGTGCGCGGCGGCGGCGAGATGCGCACGCTGCGTGTCTCGCAGCCCGACTGGCAGCCGGACTTCGCCGCGAGCCGCCAGCTCGCCGGCATGGCGCCGGCACCCGAAGGCCGCTACCTCAGCCTCGCCGGCGGCAGCGCCGAGATCGTGCGCGCCGGCAAGTCCGCCGGTGTGCGGCCCTGGCTGGCCGAGGCGAACGCGCGCCTGAGTGCGTTCGAGCGCCGCGGCAGCGGCCTGCGTTTCGGCCTCTCCGGTCTTGCGCCGCTGGAGTTTGCGCTGGGCGGCGCCACGCACTGCCGGCTGCACGCCGGCGAGACAACGCTCGCGCCGCAGCGGCGCAGCGGCGACCTGCAGCATTTCCGCCTGGAGCAGAGCGATGTCCACGACCTCGACCTCGACTGCCCGGCCTGAGCGGCAGCGGCTGATGCCGCTGACCGACATCATCCTCTTCGGCGCGCTGGTGCTGGGCAGCCTGCTGGCGCTGCACGCCGGCTCCAGCCTGCAGCAGCGCCTCGAGACCACCGCGCTCGCCGACCCGCTCTCCATTGCCTACCTCAACGCCTGGCTGCAGGCGGCGCCCGACGACGACCGCCTGCGCCTGATCCTGGCGCAGCGCGAACGCCTCTCGGGCGAGCTCGACACCGCCCTCGTCACGCTGGCGCCGCTGCTCGACGGCCGCCGCCGGGGCGCCGCCTCCAGCAACGGCGCGCTGCTGGAGGCCGAGACGCTGTTGCTCGACATCCTCAGCCAGCAGCTCTGGCGCAAGGCGCCGGGCACGCCGGGCTTCGCCGCGGCGCGCACGCAGGTGCTGCGCCAGATGGACCGCCTCGCCACGCTGCCGCTCGATCCCGCGCAGTACGAGCAGTACGCCAACCAGGCCATCGCGCTGCAGGCACCGGCGCAGGCGCTGCGCTTCTACCGCCGCCTGCTGCAGACGCAGCCCTACGAGACGGTGCGTATCCGGGGCGACATCGCCGCGCTCTACCTGCAGCAGGGCCTCTACCGCGATGCCGCGCAGATCTACTTCATGAACATGGAGCGCGCCATGAGCCTCGCGGAGCGGCGCCGCCACTTCACCGCCGCGCTGCGCGCGCTGCAGGCCGGCAACCTGCTGGACGAGGCGATGGCCGCCGCCGCGCAGCGCGGCCGGGGCCTCATGAATGATCCGCCGACCCTGGAATTCCTCACCCGCCTGGCGCGCGCCGCCAACCGGCCCGACCTCGCCGAGTACTACGTGGTGCGCCTGCTGCGCCTGCCGCCGGCGCCCGTGCAAGACGCGGAGGCGCAGCCATGAGGCGCCTCGGCGTGCTGCTCGGACTCGCGCTCTGCGGCGGCACCGCGCTGGCCGCGCCCGACCTCGAGACCCTGATGCAGGGGCAGTTCAATCCCGCCCACTACGCGCTGGGCTACGAGGTCTTCCTCAACAACGGCAACACCGCGGCCGCCTTCCGCGTCGCCGAGCGCGCCGTGCAGCACCGGCCCGACGACATGGAGTGGCGCCGCCGCCTCGCCACCGTGGCGCGCTGGCAGAACCGCGGCGATGTCGCGCTCGACAACTGGCTGGTCGTTGCCCGCGCCACCGATGCCGACGACGCCTGGGAGGCGGTGCGCGAACTCGCCGCGCAGCTCTTCGACCACGAGGCCTGGCTGGCCGTGCAGCAGCGCGAGGCGCGGACGTACCCGGAAGACGGCAACCGCCTCGACGACCTCGTGCTCGCCTACGAGCAGCTCGGCCGGCCGGAAGAGGGCTTGGCCTTTCTCGCGCAGCTTTCCGCCGCGCAGCCGACGCGCGCACTGCTGGAAGCGCGCGCCCGCCTGGCCGAGCGCAACGGCCAGCCCGACCTCGCGCTTGCCGCGCTGCGCGAGCTGGTCGGCCGCTACTCGCCGCCCGAGGAGGACTGGCTGGCGCGTGCCGCCGCGCTGCACTACGAGCGCGGCGAACTCGACGAGGCCTGGGCCCTGCTCGCCGGCGCCGCGCCGAAGATGTCGCGCAGCGCCAGCCGCTTCTGGCAGGTCTACGGCCATCTCTCGCACGTGCTTGGCCAGGAGAAGGCAGCGCTCCAGGCCTACGGCCACCTCGATGCCCGCGGCCAGGGCAGCGACGAGGACCTGCAGCGCTACAGCAGCCTGCTGCAGAAAGAGAAACCCGGCGCCGCGGCCAACGTGCAGGCGCGCCTCTACCGGCGCAGCCAGCGCCCCGAGGCGGCGACGCTCGCCGTCTTCCTGTGGGCGCGCGCCCGCGACGCGAAAGCCGCCGAGGCCTTCCTCGATTCGCTGGAGGTGGCGCAGCTCGACGCGCTGGAGGCCGATCCCGCCTTCCGCGAGGCACGCGGCGACCTGCGCCTTGTGCAGGGCCGCTGGCAGGACGCGCTCGCCGACTACGAGGCGGCGCTCAAGCTCGCGCCGGGCGAGGCGCGCGTGCAGCAGGCCTGGCTGTCGCTCATGACCGAACACGGCGAACCCGCCGGCCTGCGCCGCCTGCTGCTGGAGGGCGCGCCGGCGGTGGAGGAGAACCCGCGGCTGGCCTCCGCCTGGGCGGCCGGCTGGCTGCGCCTCGACGAGCCGGCGCAGGCCCTGCCCTGGCTGCGCCTCGCCTTC
>JAJNDL010000189.1 GCA_021156385.1 Moraxellaceae bacterium
CGGTGATGGCCAGGGTTTCGGCGATGAGGGGCAGGAAGGGATGGGATGCCGCCATGGGTTTCCAAGAGGGTGAGGCCGGAAATGCTGGGTACTTTACGCAAAATGCGGGCGGAAAAGAACGAGCCCGTCTCCTACTTCCTGCCCCTGGGTGATTTCTCCGTACCGCTGTCGCCGTTCCTTGGCAGCACGCTGCACTTCCGTTACACCGGTGCGATCTTCTGTACGGGCTGCGGACGCAAGACCGCCAAGTCCTATAATCAGGGCTATTGTTTCGTCTGTTTCAAGAAGCTGGCGGCCTGCGACATGTGCATCCTCAAGCCGGAAACCTGCCATTACGCACAAGGCACCTGCCGCGAGCCGGCCTGGGCCGACAGCCATTGCAACGTTGCCCACATCGTCTACCTGGCGAATTCGTCCGGCCTCAAGGTCGGCATCACGCGCGAAACGCAGCTGCCGGTGCGGTGGATCGACCAGGGCGCTTCACAGGCATTGCCGATCTTCCGTGTCGCCACCCGCTACCAGTCCGGCCTGGTCGAAGTCACGCTCGCGCAGCACATCGCCGACAAGACCAACTGGCAGGCATTGCTGAAAGGCGACAGCGCTCCCGTCGACCTCAAGGCCGTGCGCGATGAACTCCTCGAGCGCTGCGCAACCGGAATCGCGGCGCTGCAGGAGCGTTACCCCGGACAGATCCAGGCGCTGCCGGAGGCGGAGGAACAGGGTTTCCGCTATCCGGTGCTGCAGTATCCCCAAAAGATCCGCTCTCTCAATCTCGACCAGGAGGCGGATGTCGCCGGCACGCTGCTCGGCATCAAGGGCCAGTATCTGCTGCTCGATACCGGCGTCATCAATATCCGCAAATACACGGCCTACCAGGTCGAGCTGCTGACGGTGTAGTCATGAGAATCGAATCCGCCAAGCCCACGATCCAACTTCGCGATTACCGGCCGCCTGCCTATCGCGTGCACACGGTGGCGCTGACCATCGACATCGGGGACGGGCACACGCTCGTCGACGCCACCCTGGACATGGAGCGCGCGCCCGGCGTGGCAGCCGACACGCCACTGCGCCTGCACGGCGTGGACCTGGAGCTCGAAGTACTGGAGGTCGACGGCGAGGTGGTGCCCGAGGCCGGACGCCACATGGAGGGAGAGGAGCTGGTGGTGACGCGGAGCTTGCCCGACCGATTCCGCCTGCATTCGCGCGTGCGCATCCATCCCGAGACCAACACCGCGCTCGAGGGGCTGTACCGCTCCAACGGCATGTACTGCACGCAGTGTGAAGCCGAGGGATTCCGCAAGATCACCTTCTACCCGGACCGGCCCGACGTGATGGCGCGCTTCACGACGACTATCCGCGCCGACCGGAAGCGCTTCCCGGTGCTGCTCGGCAACGGGAATCTCGTCGCCGAGGGCGAACTCGCCCATGGGCGTCACTTCGCCACCTGGGAAGATCCGTTCCCCAAGCCCAGCTATCTCTTCGCGATGGTCGCCGGCCACTTGGCCTGCAAGCGCGACAGCTTCACCACAATGTCGGGCCGCCTTGTCGACCTGCGCATCTATGTCGAGGAGCGCGACCTCGAGAAGGTCGGCCACGCCATGGCCTCGCTCAAGCGCGCCATGCGCTGGGACGAGGAGGTCTACGGGCGCGAGTACGACCTCGACATCTACATGATCGTCGCCGTGTCGCACTTCAACATGGGCGCCATGGAGAACAAGGGCCTCAACATCTTTAACACCAGCTGCGTGCTCGCCCATCCGGCGACCACCACCGACGCCGGCTTCCAGCGCGTGGAGTCGGTGATCGCGCACGAGTACTTCCACAACTGGAGCGGCAATCGCGTGACCTGCCGCGATTGGTTCCAGCTCAGCCTGAAGGAGGGTTTCACGGTCTTCCGCGACCAGCAGTTCTCCGCCGACATGCTGTCGCCCAGCGTGCAGCGTATCGAGGATGTCAACTTCCTGCGCGTCTACCAGTTCACCGAGGACGCCGGCCCGCTGGCGCATCCGGTGCGACCGGAGTCCTTCGTCGAGATCAACAATTTCTACACGGCGACGGTCTACGAGAAGGGCTCGGAGATCGTGCGCATGCTGCACACCGTGCTCGGGGCAGCAGGCTTCCGCAAGGGTACCGACCTCTATTTCAGCCGCTACGACGGCCAGGCGGTGACGGTCGAGGATTTCGTGCAGGCGCTGGCGGATGCCAACGGTCGCGACCTTTCCACCTTCATGCAGTGGTATCGGCAGCCGGGCACGCCGGCGCTGCATGTGCAGGGGGAGTATCGCGCCGCTGCGCGCGAATACCGGCTGACGCTGCGCCAGGAGTCGCAACAGATGCCGGGATTCCCGGCGCCGCAGCCCTTGCCCGTGCCGGTCCGTCTTGCGCTGCTCGGCGGGGACGGCCGCGAGCTGCCCTTGCAGACCGGGGCCGGTGCGGCAAAGGAAACCGTGGTGTTGCTGGCGAAAGACGAGCAGACATTCGTGTTCGGTGGCGTGGAGGAGGCTCCCGTGCCTTCGCTGCTGCGCAATTTCTCGGCGCCGGTACGCATCCACCATGCCCTCTCGCTGGAAGAAAAACTTTTCCTGGTCCGCCACGACAGCAACGGCTTCAACCGCTGGCTGACCGCGCAGGACCTGCTCTGCAGCGAGCTCTTGCGCCTGGCCAAGGACAGCGCCGCGGGCCGCCACCTGTTGCCGGACGCGACGCTGCTCGACACGCTGGCCGCCGTGCTGCCGGAAATCGGCGACAAGGACGCCGCGCTGGCCGCCAAGCTCATGCAGCTGCCCAGCCTGCTGCAGCTGATCGACAGCTCCGCGCAGCCTGATCCCGACGCGCTGCACATGGCGCGCGAGTGCTTCCGGCATGCGCTGGCGCGGCGGCTGGAGGGCTGGCTGCTGCTACAGATCGAGCGCATCCATTCCAGCGAGTATGTCTACGATGATCATTCGATTGCCGGGCGCAGCCTGCGCAATACGGCACTGTCCCTGCTCGTCGATCTCGAGCCGGGCTATCACGCGCTGGCGACCGAGCAGATCGACAAGTCGCGGCACATGACCGACGAAGCCGCCGCGCTGGTTGCGCTGGTGCATGCCGACAGCATCGAGGCGCCGGCCTATCTCGAACGCTTTGCGGCGCGCTGGCAGCAGGAGGCGCTGGTCATGGACCAGTGGTTCGCCATGCAGGCCACGGCGCCGCTGGCCAATGCCGTGCACCGCGTCGGCCAGCTGCGCGAGCATCCGGATTTCCATCGCGACAATCCCAACCGCGTGCGGGCGCTTATCGGCCAGTTCGCCAACAACAATCCGCGTGCCTTCCACCAGCAGGACGGCAGCGGTTACCGACTGCTGGTGGAGGAGGTCGGGAAGCTCGATGCCATCAATCCGCAGGTGGCGGCGCGTCTGCTCGGGACCATGAGCAGCTGGCGGCGCTTCGACGCGGAACGCCGGCACCATGCCGCACAATGCCTGGAGCGGCTCGCGGGCGGATCGCTGTCGCCCGATGTGCGCGAAACCCTGGAGCGGTTGCGCGCGGCGCCAGCTGCCTGAGAGCGACGGAAAGGGATTGCCCGGGCAATCCCTGCAGTGCTGGCGGGACGGAGCGCGGAGCCGCTCCCGTCGGAAGCGACGCGCTCCACCAATCCGTCACGATTCCCTATAATGCGCGCCTCCCTCGTTCCGGCCTCCGACATGCTTTATCCACTCGCTCGCAATTTCCTGTTCCGGCTGCCTCCCGAGGCATCCCACCACCTTGCCCTCAAGGGGATTTCGCTGGCCGAGAGCCTTGGCTTCCTCGCGCTGCTGCCAGCGGTGCCGGCCCGGCCGGTGCAGGCCATGGGCCTCTCGTTCCCGAACCCGGTGGGCCTGGCTGCCGGGCTGGACAAGAACGGTGACCATATCGACGGGCTTGCGGCGCTCGGTTTCGGCTTCCTCGAGATCGGCACCGTGACACCGCGGCCGCAGCCGGGCAACCCGAAGCCACGCCTGTTCCGCCTGCCGGAGGCGGCAGCGATCATCAATCGCATGGGCTTCAACAACCTCGGCGTCGACCATCTGGTGCGACAGGTGGAGCGTTGCCGCTATCGCGGCATACTCGGTATCAACATCGGCAAGAATTTCGACACGCCGATCGAGAAGGCCGCCGACGATTATCTGGCCTGTCTCGACAGGGTCTACGCCCATGCCAGCTAGCGCCCGATCTGGAGGCGGTCGACGTCGAGGTCATTGCCGAACAGATGCGCCGTTTCGAGATTGACGCGGTCATCGCCACCAACACCACGCTGGGGCGTGCCGGCGTCGAGCATCTGCCTCATGGCAACGAGGCCGGCGGCCTGAGTGGTGCTCCGGTGCGGGCCGCTTCGACCCGGGTGTTACGGGAGCTTGGACAGGCGCTCGCAGGCAGCAGGACCATTCTGATCGGTGTTGGCGGGATCACCGATGGCGCCGCGGCGGCCGAGAAGAGAGAGGCGGGTGCCAGCCTCGTGCAGATCTACACGGGATTCATCTACCGCGGTCCGGCACTTGTGCGTGAGGCGGTGGCGGCCCTGGCGGGAGCCAGGGTGGAGGCATGAAAAATGCCGCCTCGTGGGCGGCATTTTCTTCTGCACGACCGGTCGTGGCCGGTGTGCTAGAAGCTTGGCGTGAGATGCAGCGCGGCTACGCCGACCATGCCCTCACGCTCACTGGTTCGGCCCTCGCGC
>JAJNDL010000190.1 GCA_021156385.1 Moraxellaceae bacterium
ACCGTCATTCCCGAAAACAATCGCGGCGTGCTGCAGCGCCTGGGCGAGGTCACCCGCATCGGCCTGCCGCCCGGGCTCTATCTGCGGGTGCCGCTGCTGGACCGCATCCAGCGCATCGACATGCGCACGCGCATCAGCGACATAGGCCGTGCCGAATATCTCGATGCCGGCAATAATGGGATGCGTGTCGATGCCTGGGTGGTCTGGCGCATCCGCGACCTGCCGCGCTATTACCTGGGTGCGGGCGCGGATGCCGAGCGTGCCGCGGCGCTGATGATGCCGTCGGTGCAGGAGGCCCTGCGCCGCGCGCTGGCCGGGATGAGCCGGGCGGAGGGCGCGCGCGGCCTGTCCGCACCGGTGCTGGAGCGCATCGCGGCCGAGAGTGGCGCGAAGGTGCTGGCGGAGCTCGGCGTCGAGATCCTGGAGGTGCGTGTCCGCCGCATCGCCCATACGGCGCCGGTGCAGGAGGTCGTGCTGCATCGCATGCGGGTGGAGCGCGAGAGCGAGGCGGCGCGCCTGCGCAACGATGCGGCCGTGCAGGCGGACGTGATTGCCGCCCGCGCCGCCCGCGAACGCGACGCCCTGCTGGCTGAGGCCCGCCGGCAGGCGCAGGCGCAAAAGGCCGCAGGGGCGGCCGAGGCTGCTACCATCCTCGCCGCCGCGCAGCGCCAGGACCCGGCGTTCTTCCGTTTCCGGGACGGCCTGCAGCGCTGGCGCCAGGGCTTCGGCAAGCCCGGCGACGTGCTCGTGCTGGCGCCGGACAGTCCGCTGCGCGCCCACCTGAAACCTACTGCGAACGGGAAGCCTTCCGCCCCCGGGCGGGAAACGAAACCACAATGATCCGAAGTCTGCTTGTCCTGCTTTCCTGCCAGCTGGCCGGGGAACTCATCGCGCGCGCCACCGGCATTCCGGTGCCGGGCGGCGTCATCGGCATGCTCATCCTGTTCGTGGCGCTGCTGCTGCGCCGTGGCATGCCGGAGGAGCTGGAGAAAACCGCGCAGGTGATGCTGCGCCCGCTCAGCCTGTACTTCGTGCCGGCCTCCGTCGGCATCATGACGATGGGGCCGCTGCTGGCGCAGGAAGGCGTGCGCATCGGCCTCGCCATGGTGCTCTCCACGCTGATTCCCCTCGTGGTCTGCTCCTACGGGCTGGACCGCTGGCTGCGCCACCGGGGGCTGTCATGAACGCCGTGCTGGAGTCCCCCGTGCCCTGGCTGGTGGCGACGCTGGCTGCCTATGAGCTCGGCAACTGGCTGTTCCGGAAACTGGGCGAGCCGGTATGGGCGCCGCCGCTGCTGATCACGCTGGCCCTGCTGATCGGCGGGCTCAGTCTCCTGCACATCGACTACCAGACCTATTTCCGCGGCAACGCGCTGCTGCACTTCATGCTGGGCCCGGCCACGGTGGCGCTGGCAGTGCCGCTCTACAGCTCGCTGCCGCGCCTGCTGGCCGCCTTCCGGCCACTGGCCGGCACCCTGCTGCTCGGCAGCCTGCTGGGCGTTGGCAGCGCCATGGGGCTGGCGTGGCTGCTGCAGCTCTCCGACCCGAGCATCCTGGCCTTCGGCACGCGTGCGGTGACGACGCCGATTGCCATCGGCATCGCCGACAAGATCGGTTCGCCGGTGGCGCTGGCGGCCGCGCTGGTGGGGTTCTCGGGCGTGCTCGGCGCCGCCGTGGCGGAGCCCCTGCTCCGGGGCGTGAAGAGCGATGTGGCACGCGGCTTCGGGCTCGGCCTGGCGGCCCATGGGGTCGGCACGGCGCGCGCCTTCCAGCTGCATCCCACGGCCGGCGCCTTCGCCGCGCTGGGCATGGGGCTCAACGGCCTCCTCACGGCGTTCTGGCTGCCACCGCTCGTGCATCTGTTGACGCGCTGAGCGGGCGCTCCCCGATTTCGCGCCGCAAAAAACGTCCTGCCGGAGGCTCCTTGGCAGGCTCCCAGGGTTGGGCAGTCTGCCGGCCCGTGCTAGCATTCGTCCAACCGAGTGCCGACTCGGTTTTTTTGTGTCCGTGAGCTGTCCCGAGGCCTTGGGGCCTGTGCAGCTTGATCGGGCTGCTGCGCCGGAATCGTTTTGGCGCAGTGCAAGAAGCGACGAGCGTGGTGTACTTCATGTACATGAGTGAGGAACGGCGCAGCAGTGCGTCAAAACGATTCCGGCCCTTCGGGTTGCCCTCTGAACTTGGGCCATACGGCGTTACTCCCTCCCCGTCGGGTACGCCCCACTTCCTCGGTCGTGCCTTGTCTGGCCCGATTTCAGAGGGCAACACAACAGCCCGACCAAGCTGAACAGGCCCTAACCATGTCCCGTCCCGTTGAAACCTGGCTGCTGCCCGAAGGCGTCAGTGATGTGCTTCCGGCCGAGGCCGCCCGCCTCGAGTCCCTGCGCCGCCGCCTGCTCGACCTGTACGCGGCCTGGGGCTACCAGCTGGTCTTCCCGCCGCTCATGGAATACCTGGAATCCCTGCTCACGGGGTCGGGACACGACCTCGAGCTCATGACCTTCAAGATCACCGACCAGCTCAGCGGCCGCATGATGGGCGTGCGCGCCGACATCACGCCACAGGTGGCACGCCTCGATGCGCACTCGCTGCCGGTCGAAGGCCCCGCGCGCTACTGCTACGCGGGCACCACGCTGAACACCCGTCCCGCCTCGCTCGCGGCCTCGCGCTGCCCGGTGCAGATCGGCGCCGAGCTCTACGGCTATGCCGGCGTGGCGGGCGACATCGAGATCCTGCGCCTGATGCTGGAAACGCTGGCTGCCGCCGGCTGCACGTCCATCCAGCTCGATCTCGGCCATGTCGCCATCTTCCGGGGACTGTCCCGCCTCGCCGGCATCAGCGGCCGCGAGGAAGCCTTCCTCTTCGATATCTACCAGCGCAAGGCCATTGCCGAGCTGAAGGAATTTTTCATCGCGCACCACCTGCCGCACAGCACGGCGGTCCGCTTCGAGCACCTGCTCAAGCTGGCGGGCGATGCCGGCGTCCTGGCGGAGGCGCGCCGGCTGCTGCAGGGGCTCTCGTCGGAGATCGACGCGGCGCTGGTCACCCTGGAAACCATCGCGGCGGCGCTCAAGGCCTCGCACCCGCAGGTCGCCCTGTATTTCGACCTGACCGAGCTGCGCGGCTACCACTACCACACCGGTCTCGTGTTTGCGGCCTACGTGCCCGGCGCGCGTGCCGAGCTCGCCAAGGGTGGCCGCTACGACGATGTCGGCGAGGCCTTCGGGCGCGCGCGCCCGGCCACCGGTTTCAGCGCCGACCTGAAGAGCCTGCTCGACTGCTTTGCCGAGCAGGCGGACGCCGCGCCGATCTATGCACCGGCCGGCGACGATGCCGTTTTGCGCGAGGCCATCGCGGCGCTGCGTGCCAAGGGCGAGTGCGTGCTGCAGGCGCTGCCGGGCGACGGGTCCAGCGCGAAGTCCTGCGGCTGCTCTCGCGAGCTTGCGTTTTCCGGCGGCCAGTGGACCGTCACCAGTTCCTGAATATTCGTTTGCAGTAATTGAGAAAAGTTATGGGCAAGAACGTCGTCGTGCTCGGCACCCAGTGGGGTGACGAGGGCAAGGGCAAGATCGTCGACCTGCTGACCGACAACGCGTCGGCGGTGGTGCGTTTCCAGGGTGGCCACAACGCCGGCCACACGCTCTGGGTCGCCGGCGAGAAGACCGTGCTGCACCTGATTCCCTCCGGCATCCTGCGCGAGAACGTGCTCTGCCTGATCGGCAACGGCGTGGTGCTGGCGCCGGACGCGCTGCTCAAGGAAATCGCCGGCCTCGAGGCCAAGGGTGTGAATCCGCGCTCGCGCCTGAAAGTATCTGCCGCCTGCCCGCTGATCCTGCCGTATCACGCGGCGCTCGATAAGGCGCGCGAAGTCGCGCGCGGCAGCGCCAAGATCGGCACTACCGGCCGCGGCATCGGTCCCGCCTATGAAGACAAGGTCGCGCGCCGCGGCCTGCGCCTCGGCGATCTCTTCCGCCGCGAAACGCTGGCGGCCCGCCTCGGCGAAGTGCTCGACTACCACAATTTCCAGCTCAAGAATTACTACAAGGCCGAGATCGTCGACTTCCAGAAGACGCTGGACGACGCACTCAGCTGGGCCGACCAGCTCAGGGAACTCGTCGCCGACGTGCCTTCCATCCTTCACCAGTTCCGCCGTGAAGGAAAAGACATCATGTTCGAAGGCGCA
>JAJNDL010000191.1 GCA_021156385.1 Moraxellaceae bacterium
ACGCCGTCGCTGACGACATGGAAACCCGGCACCCAGGCCAGCGCCTCCGCCAGCGAGCGGTAGCCGCGCCGGCGCAGGTCCCTGCCTTCCAGCACGGTGACCGCCGCCGGTGCCTGCCACAACGCCTGCTCGTGGCGGCTCACGGTGATCACGGGCATGTGCATCAGCTCGTCCAGTTCCAGCCGCAGCAGGGGCTCGATGTCCTCCTGCGCGGCGCGTGCGGACAGCGCCAGCGTGGACAGCAGCAATGCCTGGATGAGGGGGCGACGCCTGGACACGGCAGGTTCCCGGAAAAAGGACGACCGAGTGTACTGACCGGAACCACGGGCGGCTTCCCCCTGGCGACGGACCGCAGGGAAATTTACGCGTCCTTTCCGCGGCAGCCCCGCTGCCGGAAAACCGGCCTGTCCGCGTTCATGGGTAGTGCAGGCCGGCGGCATGCACGCGCCGGCCGCCATCGCCGCAACCATTGACCGCAGAAGACAGGCGCCCTGTCGCTTTCTGTCAAGGCAGGTGCAGGGACGCGCAGTAGACTGGCTGCGACATCAGAAAGCGGAGTTGCGTTCGTGCAGGACATTCTCGCGTGGATCAACGGCGTGTTCGGGCCGCATGTGGACTGGAAGCAGGTCGTGGTCGTGACCATGACGCCGCTCTTCATCCTCGGCCTGGTCGTGGAATTCCTCGTCATGCGCCGCCGCACCGGACGCTGGGACACCACCGCGCCCGGCCAGCGCTTCTACTGGCGCGAGGCCCTCGCCTCCACCTCGCTCGGCCTCGGCTACTACGTCTCCGAAGCCCTCATGCACCTGCTGCTGGTCGGTGCCGCGCTGGCCTGGGTGTGGGAGCACCGCATCGCCGAGCTGCCCATCAATGCCTGGACCATCGTCGCGGCCTTCTTCGTGGAAGAGTTCTGCTACTACTGGTACCACCGCGCCGCGCACCGCATCCGCTGGTTCTGGACGCAGCACGTCTCGCACCACAGCGGCGAGACCATGAACATGACCACGGCGGCGCGCCAGAGCATCCTCAACGGCGTGATCGGCGTCTGGTGGTTCTTCGTGCCGCCGATCCTGCTCGGCTTCCACCCCGGCCTCATCCTCTTCATGCTGGGCGTCAACCTCTCCTACCAGTGGTTCATCCACACCGAATCGGTGCCGCGCCTGCACCCCTGGATCGAGTGGCTGTTCGATACGGCATCGAACCATCGCGTGCACCACGGCAGCAACCCGCAGTACATCGACAAGAACTACGGCGGCGTGCTGATGATCTGGGACCACCTCTTCGGCACCTACGAACCCGAGGTGGAACCGGTGCGCTACGGCATCACGCAGCAGATCAGGAGCTACAACTGGTTCGTGCTGAACTTCCACGAGTTCGTCGACCTGTGGCGCGACGTGCTGGCCCCCGGGCCGCTGCGGCAGCGCCTGCAGCATTTCTGGCGGCCGCCGGAATGGCAGCGCCCCGGCCACGAGCCCGTACGGACCTGGACGGTGCAACGCCGCGACGAGGCCGCCCCGCCGGCTCCCGACGCCGTCAGCCCCGCCCCTGCCACCGATGGAAGCCCCGCCTGAGCGGGGCTTTTTTCTGCCCTCACACGGCGCCCTGTGACGGTGCGCCGCCAGTCTCCGCATGCCAGCCGTCCGTCCCTTCTGCCTCTCGGAAGGGAATTGCGCCCGGTCATGTCCCGCCACGTACCCGCCCCTTCAATTACATGCGAGGATGCGGTAATAACCCGTTAATAAATATGACTTCCCGGCAGTTACACGCCCGGGAGCGCGTACCGCTCATTCAAGAATCGAAAGCCAGAGCGCATGCCGGACATGCGACAAGGAGCTGGCCGACAAGGGGTCTACCTACAATGCTCGAGCAGATCGGCAAATACCGCATCGAAGGCGTCCTGGGAAACGGCGCCATGGGCGTCGTCTACCGCGGCGTCGATGATTCATTGCAACGCCCCGTTGCCATCAAGACCATCCACGCGCACCTGCTCGGCGACGAGTTCGGCGAGCAGCTGCTGCAGCGCTTCAAGACCGAGGCCCTCGCCGCGGCGCGCTGCCAGCACAACAACATCGTCACCGTCTACGACTTCGGCCAGCAGGGTGACATGCCCTACATCGCGATGGAGTTCGTGAAGGGCCGCGGCCTCGACGACGTCCTGAAGGAAGCCGGCGGCGCCCTGCCCCTCAAGCGCATCAACACGCTGCTCATGGGCATCTGCCGCGGCCTGCACTTCGCGCACCAGCAGGGCATCGTGCACCGCGACATGAAGCCGGCCAACGTCATGGTCATGGACGGCGACGCGGTGAAGATCGCCGACTTCGGCATTGCGCGCATCCCGACCTCCGACCTCACCCAGATCGGCTCGCAGCTCGGCACGCCCTCCTACATGCCGCCCGAGCAGCGCGACGGCACCGAGGTCGACCAGCGCGCCGACATCTTCGCGCTCGGCGTCATCATCTTCGAGATGCTCTCCAAGTGCCCGGACATTCCCGAAGCGCTCTGCGTGCAGGTCGTGCCCGCGCTCAAGGAGCTGCCGCCTTCCAAGAAGCTGGACCGCAACAAGCATTTCCCGCGTTCCATCGCCGCCTTCCTGGAGAAGTGCCTGGCGCCGGAAGCCGCAAACCGCTTCGCCAACATGGCGCAGCTCGTGGAGGCCTACAAGCAGGCGCAGCAGAACATGCGCAACAACGCCGGCCCCGCCCCCAGCAACGATCCGGATGCCACGCAGATCGGCGCGGCACCCGCCCGCGCGCCGTCGCGCCCCGAGCGCGTACTGCCCGCCGTGCAACAGGTCGAGGACGAGCCGGAACCCGAACGCCGCGCCTTCCCGGTGCTCGACGCCATCCGCGCGCTCAAGGCCGTCGACCCGGTGCTCAACGACGACTGGCACGACCATATCTGCAGCGTGCTGGAGCCGCTGGATGAACAGGGCCGCGCGCGCGTCTATGCCAACGTCATCAAGCCCAAGGGCATCGAGTGGAGCGACGAGAAGAAGTGCTACGTCTTCAACGGCCGCCTGGAACTCAAGGACCTGCCGCTCAAGCTGACCACGCCGCAGCTCTCGCAACTGGCGGAGAAACTCGTCAAGGCCATCCAGGCCCTGCGTGCCACGCGCGACGCCATGGCGATCGCCGACGGCCTGGAAGGCAGCCTGTCCAGCATCGACCGCTTCAACGTCGAGGAAAACCAGACGCGCCAGAAGGAAAAGCAGAAGCTGCGCGAGGCCTTCCTCTACGACTTCGCGCTCGCCGCGCGCCAGATGGAGTTCGATCCGCCCAAGAACCAGCGCGGCCTCACCGTCGATGCCATCAAGACCTATATCGTCGAAGTCTTCATCAAGCAGCAGCTCATGGGCTACTGGTTCAGCACCCTGCCGCTCTACGAACTGAAGAAGGACCCCAACCCCTTCATCGCGGGCGAGGTCGTGCACGAGTGCAAGGTACGCCGCATCGACGTGGTGCGGACCGCACGCTATTACTTCCTGGTCGGCCCGGTGCCGCGCTACGAGCAGAACCAGTACTCGGTGCGCCGCTTCCTGTCCGAAGACTCCGCCCTGGGCGGCAAGGTCGTCTACTTCAACACGCTGGCTATCGACCGCGAGCAGATCGCCGATCCGGCCAGCCAGCAGAAGGTCGGCAGTGACGTGAAGCGTATCGTCACCATCGAGCGTCAGCTCAGCACGCGCATCGTCGAGCTGGTGAACAGCTTCGAGACCAACCAGCACAAATACCTGCTGCCGCTGCTGTTCAAGCCCATCGCCGCCGACGGTACCGACCTCGAGACCGCCATCGAGGCGCGCCTGCTGGACTACGAGCGCAACGTCTCGCGCCTCGTGCTCGGCAAGCTGCCCGCCGCCCTCACCGAGATGGCCAAGAACCAGGACGACTTCGAATACCTGTTCTTCGGCCTGCGCACCTTCCTCATGGAAGTGCTGGGCAACGTGCAGGACTTCTCGGCGCAGTCCTCCGCGCAGTGGAGCACCAAGGGCACCGAGCTCGAATACCGCATCGCCTCCTACCTGCGCCTGCTGGAAAAGCGCAAGCCGCTGGTGTTCACCCCCGAGGCCGCCTCTGCCGCCGCGATGGATCCCAACATCGACCCGGCCCTGCCTGTCACCGAACTCAAGAAGATCGTGGACGAATGCGAGCCGGCGCTGGAAAAGCTCACG
>JAJNDL010000192.1 GCA_021156385.1 Moraxellaceae bacterium
CGCCCAGTCGATGATGGTGAGCGTGCGCAGGCCGAGGAAGTCGAACTTGACGAGGCCGACCTGCTCGACGTCGTCCTTGTCGTACTGGCTGACCCAGCGCCCTTCTTCATCGCAGTAGACGGCGGTGAAATCGGTGAGCTTGCCAGGCGCGATCAGCACGCCGCCGGCATGCTTGCCGACGCCGCGCGTGATGCCTTCCAGCTTGAGCGCCATCTCCCAAATTTCCAGCGCGTCTTCATGATCGCGGTCCGGCGTCTTGCCGCTGAGCAGGTCGTCGAGCTGCGGCTCCTCCTTGCGCGCCTCCTCCAGTGTGATGCCGGGCGTGAAGGGGATCAGCTTGGAGATGCGGTCGGCGAGGCCGTAGGACTTGCCCTGCACGCGCGCCACGTCGCGCACCACGGCCTTCGCCGCCATGGTGCCGAAGGTGATGATCTGCGACACCGCCGTGCGGCCGTAGTTGTTGGCCACGTAGTCGATGACACTGTCGCGGCCGTCCATGCAGAAGTCGACGTCGAAGTCGGGCATGGAAACGCGTTCGGGATTGAGGAAGCGCTCGAACAGCAGGTCGTAGGGCAACGGATCGAGATCGGTGATCTTCAGCGCATAGGCGACCAGCGAGCCGGCGCCGGAACCACGGCCCGGACCCACCGGCACGCCGTTCTCCTTCGCCCAGCGGATGAAGTCCATCACAATGAGGAAGTAGCCGGCAAAACCCATCTGGTTGATGATGCCGAGCTCGAAGTCGAGGCGGTCGGTATAGATCTTGCGGCGCTCGGCATGATCGGACGCGGCGGGATCGAGAATCTTTTCCAGGCGTTCCTCGAGGCGTTCGCGCGTGTACTGCACGAAGTATTCCTCGATGCTCATGCCCTCCGGCACCGGATAGTTGGGCAGGAAGTTCTTGCCCAGCGTCAGCTCCAGGGTGCAGCGGCGCGCGATCTCGACGGTGTTTTCCAGCGCCTCGGGGATGTCCGAGAACAGCTCGATCATCTGCTCCGGCGTTTTCAGGTACTGCTCGGCGGTGTAGTCGCGCGGGCGCTTCGGATCATCCAGGACATAGCTCTGCGCGATGCAGACGCGCACTTCATGCGCCTCGAAATCATCCTGCGTCAGGAAGCGCACGTCGTTGGTCGCCACCACCGGACACTGCAGGTCGCCGGCAAGCGCGACGGCGGCATGCAGGAACTCTTCGTCGCCCGGCCGGCCGGTGCGGGTGAGTTCCAGGTAAACGCGCTGCGGAAAACTCTTCATCCACCAGGAGAGCACCGGACGCGCCTGCTGCGCATCGGCACCCATCAGGGTCCGGCCGACGTCGCTGCACTTGCCGAGCAGGAAGATCAGGCCCTCGCCGTGCTGCGTCAGCCAGGCACGCTGCGCCAGTGCCTCGCCGAGTTGCTGGCCCTCGATGTAGCCGCGCGAGATGATCTGGATGAGGTTGCGGTAGCCGGTTTCGTTCATGACCAGCACGGTGACGTCGAAGCGCTCGTCATCCTCGCAGACGACGAGGTCGGCACCGAACACCGGCTTCAGGCCCTTGCCTTGCGCGGCCTTGTAGAACTTCACGAGGCCGTAGAGGTTCATGAGGTCGGTGAGGCCAGCGGCCGGCATCCCGGCCTTCGCGCTGGCTTTCACCAGGTCGTCGATGCGGACGATGCTGTCCTTCAGCGAGAACTCGCTGCGTACATGCAGATGGACGAAACCCGTCACGACGAAATCACTCCTGCAAGACGCTCGAGCGCCTCGCGCACCGGGGCGAAGGACCGCCGGTGCTCGGCAATGGGCCCATGGGCCTGCAGCGCGGCGAAATGCTCGGCCGTGGGATAACCTTTGTGCCGGCAGAAGCCGTACTGCGGAAAACGTTCGTGCAGCAGATCCATTTCGGCATCGCGCTGCACCTTGGCCAGGATGCTGGCGGCACTGATGGCGGGCACGAGGGCGTCGCCCTTCACCACCGCCGTCGCCGCACAGGCGAATTTCGGCGCCCTGTTGCCATCGACCATGACGTGCTGCGGCGCGATGGACAGGGCGGCGACGGCACGCTGCATGGCCAGCAGGCTGGCATGCAGGATGTTGAGTTCGTCGATTTCAGCCGGCTCGGCACGACCCAGGGCAAAGCAGAGCGCCTTGGCGCGAATCTCTTCCGCCAGATCGAGGCGTTGCCTCTCGGTGAGCACCTTGGAATCCGCGAGCCCCTTGATCGGGCGCGCCGGGTCGAGGATGACGGCGGCCGTCACCACGGCCCCCACCAGCGGACCGCGCCCGACTTCGTCGACACCGGCCACACGCAGGCCGGCAAGGTCCGGCAATGCCGGGAACAGCCCGTCCTGTTCGACCTGGCGGCGCACCATCAGCTTTTCTCCACGCTGGATTGCAGCAACCGGGCAATGGCCTCGGCCGCCCTCACATCGGCATTCTGCCGCAGACTTTCGTGCAATCCTGCGAAGTGGCGCAAGCGGCCTTCGCGATATTTTTCATTTTCCAGCCAGCGCAGGGTTTCAGCCGCGATGCGCTGTGGCGTGGCGGCGTGCTGGATGAGCTCCGGCACCAGCTCCTCGTCGGCCAGCAGGTTGGGCAGCGTGACGAAGCGCGACTTCACCAGCAGGCGTGCGATCAGGTACGTCAGCCAGTGCACGCGATAGGCCACCACCATCGGCTTCTTCAGGAGCATGGCTTCCAGTGTCGCCGTACCGGAGGCCAGCACCACGGCGTCGGCGGAGCCCATGACGAGGCGGCCGACACCGGCGCCGAGGCTGTTGTCGAAGATCCGGGCCTCGAGGCCGGCGGCCGCGAGATGGGTCTCGATGTCGGCACGCCGGGCGGCATTGATGGCCGGAATGATGAAGCGGGCCTGTGGCCGTTTTTCCCTGACCAGCTTCGCCGCCTCGAACAGTGGGCCGGCGATGCGGCTCACCTCGCCGCCTCGGCTGCCTGGCAGCAGGGCGATGTATTCGGCGTCGGCATCCAGCCCGAGCTGGCGGCGCGCGGCCTGCGTGTCATGCACGAGCGGCATGCTGTCGGCGAGGGGATGCCCGACGAATTCGGCCTGCACGGCATGCTCGTCGTAGAACTTCTTCTCGAAAGGCAGCAGGCACAGCACGAGGTCGACGGCCTGGCGGATGCCCTCCACCCTGCCCTGGCGCCAGGCCCACACCGAGGGGCTGACGTAGTGCACGGTGGGGATGCCCTTTGGCTTCAGCAGATGGTCGAGGCGCAGGTTGAAGTCCGGCGCGTCGATGCCTATGAAGAGGTCGATTTTCGCTTCGGTGAATTGCTGCACCAGTGCATCGCGGATGCCGAACAGCTCACGCAACCGGCCCAGCACCTCGACCAGCCCCATGACGGAAAGCCGCTCCATGGGAAACAGCGAACGGCCGCCTTCGGCCTCCATCTGCGGACCGCAGATGCCGACGAACTCCGCCTGGGGAAAGCGTGATTTCAGTTCGCGGATCAGCCCGGCGCCCAGCGTATCGCCGGAAACCTCGCCGGCGACGATACCGATCCGGAGGACGCGCGCCATGGGGGTCAGCGCACGATGCCGCGCGTGGAGGCCTTGAGGGAGTCGATGAAGAGCTGTACTTCGGGGCAGTCCGCCACCAGCTTCTCGGCCTCGGCGATAGCCACCTCCAGCGTCAGGCCGTCGCGGTAGACGATGCGGTAGGCGCGCTTGAGGTTGCTGATGGTTTCGGAGGACCAGCCGCGACGGCGCATGCCTTCGGTGTTCATGCCGTAGGCCGAGCAGGGGTTGCCGCCCACCATGAGATAGGCCGGGATGTCCTTGACGACCAGACTGCAGCCGGCCGCCATGGCGTAGGAGCCGATGTGGCAGAACTGGTGCACGCCGGTCATGCCGCCCAGGATGACGAAGTTGCCGATGTGCACGTGCCCGGCCACGCCGGAGCCGCTGGCGAGGATGTTGTCGTCGCCCATGACGACATCGTGCGCGACGTGCACGCTGGTCATGAGGAGATTGCGGTTGCCGATCTTCGTGAGGCCCTGGTCCTGAACGGTGCCGCGATGAATATTGCAGTACTCGCGGATGACGTTGTCGTCACCGATCTCGAGCCGAGTGGGCTCGCCGCGGTATTTCTTGTCCTGGTTCTCTTCGCCCACGGAGGCGAACTGGAAGATGCGGTTGCGCTCGCCAATCCTGGTGTGCCCGTTGATC
>JAJNDL010000193.1 GCA_021156385.1 Moraxellaceae bacterium
TCCGCGGAGAGGATGAAGTCGGTGCGCACCGCGCCCTTAATCTTTTCCTGCTCGAAGGCGACCATGTCGACCTTCTCGTCGCTGATGGCCTGCACGAGTTCGCGGTGGTGCGCGTCGTCCTCGGTGGCGCTGTGCAGGAACTTGTGCGCGAGCTTCTCCACGCCTTCAAAGCAGAGGAAGAGGCCGCCCAGCATGAGCAGCGGGATCACCGCCCAAGGCAGGAAGGCGCTGATCAGCAGCGCGGCCGGCACCAGGATCACCTTGTTGCGCACCGAGCCCTTGGCCACCGCCCACACGACGGGCAGTTCGCGGTCGGCGTCGACGCCGGCGACTTGTTGCGCATTGAGGGCGAGGTCGTCGCCGAGTACGCCGGCGGTTTTCTTGGCGGCGACCTTGGTCATCACGGCCACGTCATCGAGGATGGTGGCGATGTCGTCAATCAGAGTAAGCAGGCTGGAACCGGCCACGGCAGGTCTTCCTTGTCGGCAGAAACGGGGAGCGCGGATTTAAGCATGACTGGCCGGCCCGCGCTGCAGGCGCAGGCCGGCCGGGAGGAGACCATCAGGGCCGGCAGTTGGCCGGGCGGTACTTGGCTTCCACGTCGCCGCCCGTGCAGTCCCAGGTGACGCCGCCGGCGGTGACGGTGGGAATCAGTTCGATGTACCGGCCCTGGATGGCGGCATCGCCGGTATAGACGACGGCGATGTGGCCGGCGGGGAGGATGGTGACCTCGGACACGTTGTTGCCGACGATGCTGTGCATGTAGGCGACGCCGTAGGAGTTGTGGTGCGCGAGCCAGCGGCCCATGGACAGGCGCGTCTCGGTGGCCGTGGCCTTGACGCCGGAGATCATGCTCAGGCCCTCGGCGACCTTGCTGCGCACGGTGTAGTCCTGGTAGGCGGGAATGGCCACGGCGGCCAGGATGCCGATGATCGCCACGACGATCATGAGTTCAATCAGGGTGAAGCCCTTCTGCATTGCGTCCATGTCGTTCTTCTCTGTGCTGCGGGAACGGGAAGGCCCGGCAATGCCGGGCTGCCAGGACAGGGACGCTAGCATGCGGAGACGGGGCGGCCGCGCGCTTCCTGACCGGCGCACCGGCGGGTGGACCGGGTGGCGAACGGAGGTGCCGGACCGGGTCTCAGGCCTGTTTCCGGCGCTGCTCGGCGAGCGCCCAGCGGATGTGCTCGGCCAGCACCTCGCCGGCCTCCGGCAGGCGCGCCGCGAGGGCGGCGACGATGGCGGGATCGTGCGGTGCATTGCCGAGGCCGATGGCGACGTTGCGCAGGAAGACCGGGTAGAGCGCACGGCGCAGCGCGCTGCCCTCGGTGGCGCGCAGATACTCCGCCTCCGTCCACCGGAAGAGTTCGAGCAGGGTCGCGTGGCCGAGGTTGCCGCGCGGCAGGAAGTCCGGCTCGCGGGAGGCGCGCGCGTAGCGGTTCCAGGGGCAGACCAGCTGGCAGTCGTCGCAGCCGAAGATGCGGTTGCCCATGGGGCGGCGCAGCTCCTCGGGGATCACGCCCTCGAACTCGATGGTGAGCCAGGAAATGCATTTGCGCGCATCGAGCTCGTAGGGCGCGACGATGGCGCGGGTCGGGCAGATGTCGAGGCAGGCCGTGCAGGTGCCGCAGTGGGCACTTGCCGGGGCATCCACCGGCAGCGGCAGGTCGGTGAGCAGTTCGCCGAGGAAGAAATAGGAGCCGGCGTTGCGGTTGATGATGAGCGTGTGCTTGCCCATCCAGCCGAGGCCGGCCTGCGCCGCAAAGGGCTTTTCCATCACCGGGCCGGAATCGACGAAGGCGCGGTAGCCGAAGTCGCCGACGGCGGCGGTGATGCGGTCGGCGAACTTCTGCAGGCGCTTGCGCACGGTCTTGTGGTAGTCGCGGCCGAGCGCGTAGCGGGAGATGTAGGCGCGCGTCGGGTCGCGCAGGACCTCGTCGGCGCGCGTGTCGGCCGGCCAGTAGTCCATGCGTACGGAGATGATCCGCCGCGTGCCGGGGATGAGCACGTCGGGGCGTGTGCGCTTTTCCGTCTCCGTCATGAACTCCATGTCGGCATGGAAGCCGCGCGCCAGCCATTCGCCCAGGCGTGCCGGCGACTCGCCGAGCGCGATGTCGCTGATGCCGACCTGCTGGAAGCCGAGCTCGCGGCCCCAGGCCTTGATGTCGTCGGCGAGCCGGGCGTAGTCGGGCTCCGCGCTCGCCGTGGGAATCTCGTTCATGCTAGCTTCTGCCCGGATTTTCCCGGTATCCCCGCCATGCCCCAGTTACCCCGTTCACTTTACACCGCTGCGCAGGTGCGCGAGCTCGACCGTCGTGCCATCGCCGCCGGTGTTGCCGGCTACGCGCTGATGACGCGCGCCGGCCAGGCCGCCTTCCAGCGCCTGCGCGAGCGCTGGCCGCAGGCGTCGCGCATTGTCGTGCTCGCGGGCCCCGGCAACAACGGGGGCGACGGTTATGTCCTGGCACGCCTGGCCTGGAACCAGCATCTCGACGTAAAGATCGTCACCGTCGGCGACCACGACCATCTCGCGGGCGAAGCCGCCGAGGCGGCCAGCGACGCCACCCGTGCGCGCGTGCCGGAGGTGAGCTGGCAGGGCAGGCTGCCCGAGGCCGACGTTTACGTGGACGCGCTCTTCGGCACCGGCCTCAACAAGCCCGTGGCTGGCGATTTCGCGGCTGCCATTGCCGCGCTCAACGCCAGCGGCCGGCCGGTGCTTGCGCTCGACATTCCGTCCGGCGTGCAGGCCGACACCGGCGCCGAACTCGGCGAGGCCGTGCGCGCCGATGCCACCATCAGCTTCATCGGCCTCAAGGCCGGCCTGTTCACCGGGCGCGGTCCGGCGCTGACGGGCGAGGTTTTCTTCCATGCACTGTCGGTGGCCGCGGCCGTATATGAAGGCATCGCGCCGGTGGCGCAGCGGCTAACCGCCACCGACCTCGCCGTACTCGGCTGCCGGCCGCGCGACGCGCACAAGGGTATGCACGGCCACGTGCTCGTCGTCGGCGGCAACCAGGGCATGGCCGGGGCCGTGGCGCTGGCGGGCGAGGCGGCCCTGCGCAGCGGCGCCGGCCTGGTCTCCGTCGCGACGCGGCCGGCGCATACCGGCGTGCTCACGGCGCGCCGCCCCGAAATCATGTGCCACGGCGTGGAGCGTGCCGGCGACCTTGCGCCGCTGCTCGCCAAGGCCGACGTGGTGGTGCTCGGCCCCGGCCTTGGTCGCGACGACTGGGGGCGGGCGCTGTTCGGTGCCGTGCTCGACAGCCGCCTGCCGCTGGTGCTGGACGCCGACGCACTCAACCTGCTCGCGGAGATGCCGGAGCAGCGCGCCGACTGGATCCTGACGCCGCACCCGGGCGAGGCCGGGCGCCTGCTCGGCCTGACCACGGCGCAGGTGCAGGCCGACCGCTTCGCCGCTGTCCGTGCGCTGCGCGAACGTTACGGTGGCAGCATCGTGCTGAAGGGCGCCGGCACCCTGGTGCAGGACGACGCAGGGCTTTCGCTCTGCCCCTACGGCAATCCGGGCATGGCCACGGCCGGCATGGGCGACGTGCTCTCCGGCGTCGCCGGCGCGCTGCGCGCCCAGCAGGTGCCGCAGGCGGCGGCCATGGCGGTGCTGGTGCATGCGCTGGCCGGCGACCGTGCGGCGCACGACGGCGGCGAGCGCGGCCTCATGGCCTCCGACCTTTTTCCCTTCCTGCGCCTGCAGGTGAATCCGTGAGTACGCTGCAGTTGCAGGCCGCCGATGCCGACGCCCAGGAAGCCCTGGGCCGGCGCCTGGCCGCGGCCCTGCAGGGGTGCGGCGTCGTCTACCTGCAGGGCGAGCTCGGCGCCGGCAAGACCACGCTGACGCGCGGCGTGCTGCGCGGCTATGGCCACGAGGGTGCGGTGAAGAGCCCGACCTACACCCTGGTCGAGCCCTACGAGCTGCCCCGCGCCACGATCTTCCATTTCGACCTCTACCGGCTCACCGATCCGGAGGAGCTCGAGCTCATGGGCATCCGCGAGTATTTCCGCCCCGATGCGCTGGTGCTGGTGGAGTGGCCGGAGCGCGGCCAGCCGCTTTTGCCGCCTGCGGATGTCGTCATTACAATCCGTGCCAACGATAACGGCCGCGAACTTATGCTCGCGGCCCAGAATGAATACGGACGTTCAGTG